>NZ_JBXQQB010000025.1:0-131920 GCF_057220535.1 Kitasatospora sp. NEAU-CNBT7
GGGGTGGAGTTGACCGGTACTAATAGGCCGAGGGCTTGTCCTCAGTTGCTCGCGTCCACTGTGTTGTTCTGAAACAACGACCCCACACCGCAGGTTGCGTGGTGTGGTGCGGTTGACAGTTTCATAGTGTTTCGGTGGTCATAGCGTGAGGGAAACGCCCGGTTACATTCCGAACCCGGAAGCTAAGCCTCATAGCGCCGATGGTACTGCAGGGGGGACCCTGTGGGAGAGTAGGACGCCGCCGAACAATTTTTCAGTAGAAGCCCCTCCGGGTGTCCCGGAGGGGCTTCTCGCATTTCCGGGCCATTGCTGCGAAATGGGCTCCCTGCGGGTCGGTGAGCCGGGCGGTGCGGCCGAGGCCGGGGCTCTGCCTGGCCGCTTCCCGCAGAACGGCGCCGAGTCGCAGTGCCCGGTCGATGAGACCGTCGAGGTCGTCGACCTCCAGGTACGGCAGCCAGTGGGAGCCCAGGCCGGTGGCGGCTTCGGTGGCGTGCAGCTGCCGGATGCCGCCGGTGCTCTCCTGCGGGCCGGCCGCGAGCACCGTGTAGGTTCCGCCCTCGAACGGGATGTCCTGGCCGGTCCAGCCGAGGGCCGCGCAGTAGAAGGCCTTGGCTGCGGTGGTGTCGACGCTGAGGAGTTCGGTCCAGGGCCGGGCGGCGGGGGTCGGGTCGTCGGTCCCGGGGTGGTGCTCCACGGTGAACTCGGCGCCGGTCGGGTCGCCGAAGAGGCCGGCGCGGACGGTGCCGCCGGCGGCTCGGATGCCCCGGGTGACGGTGTCCGGGTCAGGGGTCAGGAAGGCCGGTGTCCAGGCCGCAGCGGCGTGCCCGGCCGGGGTCGGCCGGATGGCCGGCGGGGCGCGGTGGCGGCCGAGCAGGACGCCGTAGAAGGCGGCGGAGGCGGCCGGGTCGGGACTGCGCAGGACCGGCGGGCCCAGGGTGACCATGGCGGGTGCTCCCTTGCGGGGTGGCTGGGCGGCGACCGGGCGGTGACCGGGCATCGGGCGGGCGTTGGGCGGGTGGGTTCCTCCTGCATCGTCGGTCGGGTTGATCGCCGTGGCCACCGCTGTCGGCGCGGGGAGGTACGGTGCGTAGCGGACGGTCACCAGTAGCGAGAGGGGGCCCAGTGGCCACGCAGCAGCGGCAGGCGGCGCAGCCGCAGGGCGGTCGGGCCTCGGGTCAGGGTCCTGGCCAGGTTCCGGGTCAGGCCCAGGTCCAGCGTCAGCTGGCGCAGGTGGACGGCGTGCTGGAGCGGATCACCTATGCCAACGAGGAGACCGGCTACACGGTCGCCCGGGTGGACACGGGCCGTGGGGCGAACGATCTGCTGACGGTGGTCGGTGCGCTGCTGGGGGCGCAGCCGGGGGAGTCGCTGCGGCTGTTCGGGCGGTGGGGGTCGCATCCGCAGTACGGCAAGCAGTTCACTGTGGAGAACTACACGACGGTGCTGCCGGCGACGGTGCAGGGTATCCAGCGGTATCTCGGGTCGGGGCTGATCAAGGGGATCGGGCCGCGGTTCGCGGAGCGGATCGTGGCGCAGTTCGGGGTGGACACGCTCGAGGTGATCGAGCAGGAGCCGGGCCGGCTGATCGAGGTGCCGGGGCTGGGGCCGAAGCGGACCAGGATGATCGCGGCTGCCTGGGAGGAGCAGAAGGCGATCAAGGAGGTGATGGTCTTCCTGCAGGGGGTGGGGGTGTCGACCTCGCTGGCGGTGCGGATCTACAAGAAGTACGGCGACTCCTCGATCGGTGTGGTGAAGAACGAGCCGTACCGGCTGGCGGCCGATGTCTGGGGCATCGGGTTCCTGACGGCGGACCGGATCGCGCAGGCGGTGGGGATCCCGCACGACAGTCCCGAGCGGGTGAAGGCGGGCCTGCAGTACGCGCTGTCGCAGAGCAGTGATCAGGGGAACTGCTATCTGCCCGAGGAGCGGCTGATCGCGGACGGGGTGAAGCTGCTGCAGGTGGACGTCGGGTTGGTGATCGACTGTCTGGCGGAGCTGGTGGCCGAGGAGGGGGTGGTCAGGGAGCGGGTGCCGGGGGCGGAGGGGCAGCCGGTGACGGCGGTGTACCTGGTGCCGTTCCACCGGGCGGAGGTGTCGTTGGCCAACCAGGTGCTGCGGTTGCTGCGGGCGGAGTCGGACCGGATGCCGGGGTTCGCGGAGGTGGACTGGGAGGCGGCGCTCGGCTGGCTGGCGAAGCGGACGGGGGCCGATCTGGCGCCGGAGCAGCGGGAGTCGGTGCGGTTGGCGCTGACGGAGAAGGTCGCGGTGCTGACGGGTGGGCCGGGCTGCGGGAAGTCGTTCACGGTGAAGTCGATCGTGACGTTGGCGCTGGCGAAGAAGGCGAAGGTGGTGCTGGCGGCGCCGACCGGGCGGGCGGCGAAGCGGCTGGCGGAGCTGACGGGTGCGGAGGCGTCCACGGTTCACCGGTTGTTGGAGCTGCGGCCGGGTGGGGACGCGGCGTACGACCGGGACCGGCCGTTGGACGCGGACCTGGTGGTGGTGGACGAGGCGTCGATGCTGGACCTGATCCTGGCGAACAAGCTGGTGAAGGCGGTGGCGCCGGGTGCGCACCTGCTGTTCGTGGGGGATGTGGACCAGTTGCCGTCGGTGGGGGCGGGTGAGGTGCTGCGGGATCTGCTGGCGCCGGGCGGTCCGGTGCCGTCGGTGCGGTTGACCAGGATCTTCCGGCAGGCGCAGCAGTCGGGGGTGGTGACGAACGCGCACCGGATCAACGAGGGGCTGGTGCCGGTCACGGACGGGTTGCCGGACTTCTTCCTGTTCGCGGAGGACGACACCGAGCGGGCGGCGGGGTTGACGGTGGACGTGGTGGCGCGGCGGATCCCGCAGCGGTTCGGGCTGGATCCGCGGCGGGACGTCCAGGTGCTGGCGCCGATGCACCGGGGGCCCGCGGGGGCGGGGAATCTGAACACGCTGCTGCAGGCGGCGGTGACGCCGGCCCGGGAGGGGTTGGCGGAGCGGCGGTTCGGCGGGCGGACGTTCCGGGTGGGGGACAAGGTCACCCAGATCCGCAACAACTACGAGAAGGGGCTGAACGGCGTCTTCAACGGCACGGTGGGGGTGGTGACCTCGTTGAGCGTGGAGGAGCAGCGGCTGACGGTGCTGACCGACGAGGACGAGGAGGTGCCGTACGACTTCGACGAGCTGGACGAGCTGGCGCACGCGTACGCGGTGACGATCCACCGTTCGCAGGGCAGTGAGTATCCGGCGGTGGTGATTCCCGTCACTACGTCGGCGTGGACGATGCTGCAGCGAAATCTGCTCTACACCGCCGTGACGCGGGCGAAACGACTGGTTGTGCTGGTGGGGTCGCGCAGGGCGATCGGTCAGGCGGTTCGGGCCGTCAGTGCAGGTCGGCGCCATTCGGCTCTGGACCACCGGTTGGCAACTGGATGATCGCCCAAGGGTCGGGTACGGTCGGAGGTTGTCTTGACGTGAAGAGATTTAGGGCGGAACCTGGTCTGGTGCCGATCTTGTCCGGTTCGTACCGGCTGCGGCGACAGCTTTTGTAGGACGGGCCCCTTTCCGGCCCACCCCGGGTGCGCGGCCATCCTCCGGATGGGGGATCGTAGAGACGGTCAGGCACTCGGATGAGGATTCATTTCGTCGGTGAGGAAGACGTGAGCGACAAATCGGTAGTACTGCGGTACCAGGACGACGAGTTCGAGTACCCCGTCGTCGAGAGCACTGCGGGCAACGCCGGCTTCGACATCTCGAAGCTGCTCCCGCAGACCGGTCTGGTCACCCTGGACAACGGCTTCGGCAACACCGCTGCGTACAAGTCGGCGATCACCTTCGTCGACGGTGACAACGGCATCCTCCGCTACCGCGGCTACCCGATCGAGCAGCTCGCCGAGCGCGGCAACTTCGTCGAGACGGCGTACCTGCTGATCAACGGTGAGCTGCCGACCGAGGGCGAGCTCTCGGTCTTCACCAACGAGATCACCCAGCACACCCTGCTGCACGAGGACGTCAAGCGCTTCTACCAGGGCTTCCCGCGGGACGCCCACCCGATGGCGATGCTGTCCTCGGTGGTGGGCGCGCTCTCCACGTTCTACCCGGAGAGCCACAACCCGTTCGACGCGGCCCAGCGCCACCTGTCGACGGTCCGCCTGCTGGCGAAGCTGCCGACCATCGCGGCGTACGCGTACAAGAAGGCGATGGGCCAGCCCTTCGTCTACCCGCGCAACGACCTGAGCTACGTGGAGAACTTCCTCCGGATGACCTTCGCGGTCCCCGCCGAGGACTACGAGCTCAACCCGGTGATCGTCAACGCGCTGGACAAGCTGCTGATCCTGCACGCGGACCACGAGCAGAACTGCTCGACGTCCACGGTGCGCCTGGTCGGTTCCAGCCACGCCAACCTGTTCGCCTCGATCTCGGCTGGCATCTCGGCGCTGTGGGGTCCGCTGCACGGCGGCGCCAACCAGGCCGTGCTGGAGATGCTGGACCAGATCAAGAAGGACGGCGGCGACGTCGACGCCTTCATCCGCAAGGTCAAGAACCGCGAGGACGGCGTGAAGCTCATGGGCTTCGGTCACCGCGTGTACAAGGCCTTCGACCCGCGTGCGGCGCTGGTCAAGGAGCTGGCGCACGAGGTGCTCGGCCAGCTGGGCAAGTCCGACGAGCTGCTGGACATCGCGCTCAAGCTGGAGGAGCACGCGCTCAGCGACGACTTCTTCGTCTCGCGCAAGCTCTACCCGAACGTGGACTTCTACACCGGTCTGATCTACCGCGCGATGGGCTTCCCGACCAGCATGTTCACCGTGCTGTTCGCGCTCGGCCGGCTGCCGGGCTGGATCGCCCACTGGCACGAGATGATCAACGACCCGACCAGCCGGATCGGCCGTCCGCGGCAGATCTACACCGGCACCGCGATCCGCGACTACGTGCCGCTCGACGCCCGCTGAGCGAGGCGTCGCCCCCGGGAGTGACGAAGGGCCCGGCCGCCTGGTGCGGCCGGGCCCTTCGGCGTCCTCGGGCGGTGTGTGGGCCGCCCGGGGCGCAAGCTGCGCGCACGACGCCCGGGAGTGACCGGGGCCCGGAGACGGCCGCTCAAAGCGTCCCGGACCTGGTCGTACCCCGGCGTCGTGCGCCAAGGCCGTCGATGTCGGTCGATGGTCGGTCGATGCCGACGGCCGTCCCGGGGCCCGCCGGAGCCCCGTCGGCGGCAGAGGCCGAGGGCGGGCACGGTGGTTCCACCGGTCCCGCGCACCGAAAGCTGCCGCGCTGTACAAGGTAAGACGTAACTGGGGGCGCAAAGTTACGGGTAGAGGGTGTGAGTTGGCTCTCGCCACGCTCCGTGTGCGCCTGGTGCCACCCCTCGGGCCGCCCCCGGTGTCCCCGTTCGGGCGGGCCGTTCCGGCGGCCCTTATCACACCCTACGTCGGGCGCGCTGTGTCACCCTCCTCGCAGTCATGGCAACCCAGCGTGATAGGAATCGGACCATTCCGGACGGACCGCCCCGCAAGTGCGGCGGAGCGGTGGCTGGGCAGGGAGGGTGTTGCGCAGATGACCAGGAACGTCGTGGTGACCGGTGGTGGCACCGGTATCGGGTACGAGGTGGCTCGGCGGTTCGCCCAGGCGGGCGAAGAGGTGGTGATCGTCGGGCGGCGGCGGGCGGTGCTGGAACGGGCCGCGGCCGAACTCGGCCCCCGGGTGACCCCGGTGGTGTGCGACCTCGCCGACCCGGACGCGGTGGAGGCCGTGCTGCCGTCGCTGCCGGAGCGGATCGACGTCCTGGTGAACAACGCCGGCAGCCGGGAGACCGTGATCGGCGCCGGGCCGCACGCGGTGCTGGCCCGCTGGCGCGGGGACTTCGAGCGCAACGTGCTCACCGTGGTGATGCTCACCGAGTCGATCCGCGACCGCCTCACCCCGGGCTCCGGCCGGGTGGTCACGGTCAGCTCGATCGCCGCGCTGCGCGGAGCCGGCTCGTACGGGGCGGCCAAGGCCTCGCTGCACGCCTGGAACCACTTCCTGGCGGCCCAGCTCGGTCCCTCCGGCATCACCGCCAACATCGTGGCCCCGGGGACCGTGTCGGGCACCGAGTTCTTCGGGCCGCGGCTGGACGAGGCGGAGGTCTCCCGGCGGGCGGCCCGCACCCTGGTCGGCCGGATCGGCGAGTCCGGCGAGGTCGCGTCGGCGGTCTACTTCCTGGCCTCGCCGGACGCCGGGTTCATCACCGGCGAGATCCTGCACTGCAACGGCGGCGAGCTGCTCGGACGGTGACGCCGTCCGGGGCCGCCCGCCGCCGCAGGTGCGGGGCGGCGGGTCAGGAGGCCCGGAAGTTGCGCAGTCGCAGGCTGTTGGTGACCACGAAGACCGAGGAGAAGGCCATCGTGGCGGCGGCCACCACCGGGTTGAGCAGCCCGGCCGCGGCGAGCGGGATCGCGGCCACGTTGTAGGCGAAGGCCCAGAACAGGTTGCCCTTGATGGTGGCCAGGGTGCGGCGGGCGAGCCGGATCGCGTCGGCGGCCGAGCGCAGGTCGCCGCGGACCAGGGTCAGGTCGCCGGCCTCGATCGCCGCGTCCGTCCCGGTGCCCATGGCGAGGCCCAGATCGGCCTGGGCGAGTGCGGCGGCGTCGTTGACGCCGTCGCCGACCATCGCCACCGAGTGGCCCTGCGCCTGCAGCCGCCGGACCTCGGCGACCTTCTGCTCCGGCAGGACCTCGGCCAGGACGTCCTGGGGGGCGATCCCGACCTCGGCGGCGACCGATGCCGCGACCGCCCGGTTGTCACCGGTCAGCAGGACCGGGCGCAGGCCCAGCGCGCGCAGTTCTGCGACGGCCGCGGCGCTGGTCGGCTTCACGGTGTCGGCGATCTCCAGGACGGCCCGGGCGGCGCCGTCCCAGCCGACCGCGACGGCGGTCCGGCCGGCGGCCTCGGCCGCGCGCACGGCCTCGGCCAGGGCGGGCGGCAGCGGGTGTCCGCGGTCGGCCAGCAGGGCCGGCCGGCCGACCAGGACGGCGTGCCCGTCCACCTGGCCCCGCACGCCGAGCCCGGGGGTGTTCTCGAAGCCGTCGACGACGGGCAGGGCACCCAGCCGTTCTTCGGCGGCGCCCGCCACGGCCGCCGCTATCGGGTGCTCGGAGGCGTGCTCCAGCGCGCCGGCCAGGCGCAGCGCCTCGGCCTCGCCGGTGCCGTCCGCGGTGTGCACCGCGACCAGCGACATCCGGCCGGTGGTGACGGTGCCGGTCTTGTCCAGGACGACGGTGTCCACCCGGCGGGTGGTCTCCAGGACCTCGGGGCCCTTGATCAGGATGCCCAGCTGGGCGCCCCGGCCGGTGCCGACCATGAGCGCGGTCGGGGTGGCCAGGCCCAGGGCGCACGGGCAGGCGATGATCAGTACCGCGACGGCGGCGGTGAACGCCCCGGTGGGGCTGCCGCCGGCCAGCAGGTGGGTGACCAGGGCGGCGAGCGCGATCAGGACCACCACCGGGACGAAGACCGCGGAGATCCGGTCGGCCAGCCGCTGGGCGGCGGCCTTCCCGTTCTGCGCCTCCTCGACCAGGCGGGCCATCCGGGCGAGCTGGGTGTCGGCGCCGACCCTGGTGGCCTCGACCACCAGCCGCCCGCCCGCGTTGACGGTGGCTCCGGTGACCGGGTCGCCGGCCGTGACCTCGACCGGGACGGACTCGCCGGTGAGCATCGAGGCGTCGACCGCGGAGGCGCCCTCGACCACCGTGCCGTCGGTGGCGATCTTCTCGCCGGGCCGGACCACGAAGCGGGTGCCGACCGTGAGCCGGGAGACCGGGAGCCGGACCTCGCGGCCGTCCCGGAGCACCGCGACGTCCTTGGCGCCGAGGTCGAGCAGGGCGTGCAGGGCCGCCCCGGCCCGGCGCCTGGAGCGCGCCTCCAGCCAGCGGCCGAGCAGGATCAGCACGGTGACGGCGGCGGCGGTCTCCAGGTAGAGCGTGCTCGACGCGTCCTCGCCGCCGACCGCCAGGGTGAAGCCGTGCCGCATGCCCGGCATCCCGGCGTGGCCGAGGAACAGCGCCCACACGGACCAGCCGAACGCGGCCAGGGTGCCGAGCGAGACCAGGGTGTCCATGGTGGCGGCGCCGTGCCGGAGGTTGGTCCAGGCGGCGCGGTGGAACGGCAGGCCGCCGTGGACGACGACCGGGCCGGTGAGGGCGAAGGCCAGCCACTGCCAGTTGTCGAACTGCAGGGCGGGGACCATCGAGAGCAGGACCACCGGGACCGCCAGCGCGGCGCTGACCAGCAGCCGTTCGCGGAGCGGATCGGGCTCGGCGGCGGGCCGCCCGGTGGCGGCGGCCTGCCCGGGGGCCGGGTGCGCGGCCGGTTCGGGCGGCAGCGGGGGCGGGGGCGGGGGGAGCTCCGCCGTGTAGCCGGTCCGCTCCACGGTGGCGATCAGGTCGGCCACGCTCACCGCCGGGCCGAAGTCGACCCGGGCCCGTTCGGTGGCGAAGTTCACCGTGGCCTCGACGCCGTCCATCCGGTTGAGCTTCTTCTCGATCCGCGCCGCGCAGGAGGCGCAGGTCATCCCGCCGATCGACAGTTCCACCCGCTCGGCGGCGGGGGCTATGCCCTGGGTGGTGCTCATGGCTCGGTCTGCTCCGATCGGAAGAGCCGGTGAGGGGGGAAGGCCGGGGGCGGGGCGGCCGCGGTCCACCGGGACCGCCCCGCGGCGGGACTCAGACCGCCTCGCCGACCAGCGCGAACCCGGCCTCGTCGATGGCGGCCCGGAGCTGCTCCTCGGCCAGCGGCGCCGCCGCCGACACGGTCACCGTGCCGGCCTTGGCGTCCGCGGCGACCTCGGTGACCCCGGGCAGGACGGAGACCTCGGCGCTCACCGACTTCTCGCAGTGGCCGCAGCTCATGCCGGTGACGGTGTAGGTGATGGTGCTGGACACGGGGACCTCCGGAAGTGGGGCGGCGCGGGCGGCCGCCCGCTGGTCTGACTGCGCACGTATCGTCCGACTGATCGTCCGACCGCTCACAACACCATACCCCCCTGGGGTATTCCGGGGCGGGGTGGTGGCGGGGTGGTGACTGTGCTCTGCATCGCAGCATGGCTGCCGCCGGCCGCAACTCCGGCACCGGATCGCGGGGATTCGCCCGTTCTGGTGCCCGGTCGGCCGAGCGGCCCAACCGGAGCCGCCGGCCGCCCACGCCCCCGCCTGACCGGCCGCCTGCCCGCCCGCCGGGACGCGGCGCGGGGGGCCGAGCTGTCCGATATGTTCGAAAGGTGTCCTGGAACAGCCGCGGCAGGCCCGACCTGCCCAGAGCCGGCGCGGTGCCGCAGTCCCGCCGCAGCCGGGCGCTGCTCGCCACCGACCTGCAGGACCTCTCGTTCCGGCGCCGGGCCGCGCCCGCCGCACTCGCCATCCTGATCGTCACACTGGCCGACTTCCTCTCCGGCCAGGACCGCTACCTCGCCCCGCTCATGGTCGTCGTCCCCTCCATCGCCGGTCTCACCCTGCGGCCGGTGGAGCTGCTGTCGGTCTGCGCGGTCGGCCTGGCCGCACTGATCGGCCTGAGCTACTACGACCAGGTGGCCGACCTCAACGACGGCCGCTTCCTGTTCGGCGCGATGCTCAGCTACTTCGCCCTCACCGCCTTCAGCGCCTGGGTGGCGAGCCTGCGGATGCGCCGCGCGGCGGCGTTCGCGGCCGTCAGCTCGGTCGCCGAGGCCGCACAGCGCGCGCTGCTGCGCCAGCCCGAACCCGCCGTCGGACCGCTGCGCCTCGCCGTCCGGTACGTCTCCGCGGCGGACGCCGCCCGGATCGGCGGTGACCTGTACTCGGTGCTGGAGACACCGAACGGCACCCGGGTGCTGGTGGGCGACGTCCGGGGCAAGGGGCTGGGCGCGGTGCAGACCGCGGCCGTGGTGCTCGGCGCGTTCCGCGAGGCGGCCTACGACGAGCGGCGGCTGCCCGAGGTCGCGGCCCGGATCGAGGCCAGCGTGCAGCGGCACGTGCCGGACGGGGAGTTCACCACCGCGCTGTTCGCCGAGTTCGGCGAGGGGGAGCAGGTCGAACTGCTGCACTTCGGGCACGTACCGCCGATCCGGGTCGGGCGGGACGGCGCGGTGACGGTGCTGGAGGCCGCCGACCCGTGGGTGCCGCTCGGGCTCGGCAGCCTGGCGGTCGGCGAGCCGGCGGCGATGCGGGTGGCGTTCGGCGCGAGCGACGTCCTGGTGCTGTACACCGACGGGGTGGTGGAGGCCAGGCACCACCGCACGGGTGACTTCTACCCGCTGGCCGAGCGGGTCGGCGCGCTGGTGTCGGGGGCCGCCCGCTCCCCGGCCGAACTGGAGTCGGCGGTCGGCCGGGTCTACGCCGACCTGCTGGTGCACACCGGCGGTGAGCTCGGGGACGACGCGCTGCTGATGCTGATCAGCCGCGCCGACGGGGACGGCCCCGGGCGCCCCGGCCGGTCCGGCTGACCTGCCCGGTCCGGCGCACCCGCTCCGGCTCATCCGCTCCGGCTCAGCCGGGCGGCCCGGCCGGTCGGGCCCCGGCGGCGGTGGCCAGTGCCCGCAGCAGCAGTGCGGTGGACTGGGCGCCCGGATCGCGGTGGCCGGTGCTGCGCGGGCCGAGGTAGGAGGCCCGGCCCTTGCGGGCCTGGAGGGGTTCGGTGGCGGCGGCGCCCTGTTCGGCGGCCCGGGCGGCGGCCTCGGCGGCCTGCGGCAGTCCCCGGCCGGCGGCGGCCCGGAACGCCTCCACCGCCGGGGCCAGCGCGTCCACCATGGTCTTGTCGCCGGGGACGGCCCCGCCCAGCCCCTGCACCGCCGCCAGCCCGGCGGCCAGCGCCCCGGCCAGCTGGGCGGCGTCCGCCGGCCCGTCGGGCAGCGCCGCGCCCATCGCCCGCAGCGCGCTGCCGTACAGCGGGCCGCTGGCGCCGCCGACCGTCGAGATCAGCGTGGTCCCGGCGGTGCGCAGCAGGTCGCGGGGGCTGTCCTGATCGGTGCTGTCCGGTTCGGTGCTGTCCCGATCGGTGCTGTCCGGTTCGGTGCCGGGTGGTCCCGGATCCGCGGTGGGGTCGGGGAGCAGCAGGCGGACGGCGGTGAAGCCGCGGCGCAGGTTGCTGCCGTGGTCGCCGTCGCCGATCGCCGAGTCGAGGGCGGTCAGCTCCTGTTCGTGCTCCTCGACGGCTCGGGCGGCGGCCGCCAGCCAGGCGGCGGCGAGGGCGGTGTCCAGGGTGCCCGAGGTGCCCGGGCCGTCCGGGCCGGGTCGGGTGTTCATCTGGGGTCTCCTCGGCGGTCGGGGGCGGTTCGGGCGGGTGGGCCGGCTGTCAGGACCAGCGCAGGGCCGGGGTGGCCACCGGGGCGTCCCACAGGTCCAGCAGTTCGTCGTCGGCCCGGGCCAGGGTGAGGGAGAACCCGGCCATGTCCAGGCTGGTGACGTAGTTGCCGACCAGGTTGCGGGCGATCTGCAGGCCGTGCCCGGCGAGCCGGGCGTGCACCTCGCCGAAGACCAGGTACAGCTCCAGCAGCGGGGTCGCCCCCAGGCCGTTCACCAGGGCGATCAGCCGGTCGCCGGCGGCCAGGTCGCGGTGGTCGGCGAGGATGGTGTCGACCACCTCGGCGGCCAGGTCGCGGGCGGGGCGCAGCGGCTCGCGGCGGCGGCCCGGTTCGCCGTGGATGCCGACGCCGACCTCGATCGCGTCCTCGGGCAGGTCGAAGCCTGGGCGCCCGGCGGCGGGCACGGTGGCGGCGGTGAGGGCGATGGCGAACGAGCGGGAGGCGGCGTTCACCCGGGTGGCGAGGGCGGCGACCTCGTCCAGGCCGGCGCCGCGTTCGGCGAGGGCCCCGGCGGCCTTCTCGACCAGGACGGTGGCGCCGGTGCCGCGGCGCCCGGCCGTCCAGGTGGAGTCCTCGACGGCGACGTCGTCGTCGACCAGGACGGTGCGGACCTCGATGCCCTGCTCGGCGGCGAGTTCGGCGGCGAGCCGGAAGTTCATCACGTCGCCGGTGTAGTTCTTGACCACCAGCAGGACGCCGCGGCCGCGGTCGACGGTGCGGACGGCGGTGAGCACCTGGTCGGGGACGGGGGAGGTGAAGATCTCGCCGGGGCAGGCCGCGTCCAGCATGCCGGGGCCGACGAAGCCGGCGTGCAGCGGTTCGTGGCCGGAGCCGCCGCCGGAGACCAGGGCGACCTTCGGGGGGCCGGTCCGGTCCGCCCTGGCGATCACCCGCGCGGTCAGGTCGACGGCGAGGCCGGGGTGGGCGGCGGCGAACCCGGCCAGTGCGTCCGGCAGGACCGTCGCCGGGTCGTTGATCAGCTTCTTCACGGTGGTGGCTCCCCTCGGCGGGTCCCGCGGGCCCTCGGGTCGACGGTACGCCGGGCCCGCCCGCCGTCGTGCCCGACTGCCCGGCGTGGCCCGGAGCGAACCCGAACGGCCGCAGCGCCGGGCGGAGTTACGCTCGGTCCATGGATGTTGCGGTGGCGGTCGTCCTGGTCTCGCACAGCGTCGCGCTCGCCGGGGGGCTGCGCGAGCTGCTGGCCGAGCTGGGCGGCGGGCGGGTGACCGTGCTGGTGGCGGCGGGTACGGCGGACGGCGGCCTCGGTACGGGGTACGAGCTGATCGCCGAGGCGGTGCGGGCGGCGGACGGCGGCGCCGGGGTGGTGCTGGTGCCGGACCTCGGCAGTTCGGTGCTGACCGCGCGTGCGGTGCTGGCCGACCGGCCGGGCGGCGGGGCGGTGCTGGTGGACGCGCCGTTCGTGGAGGGCGCGGTGGCGGCGGTGGTGACGGCGTCCACGGGCGCGGGGCTGGCCGAGGTGGCGGCGGCCGCCGAACAGGCCTGGCACCACCGCAAGTTCTGACGCCGGGACGGGGGCGGCCCGGCGGGACCGGCTACTTGGCGTCGGCGTAGCGCTCGACCACGGCGGTGCTGAGCGGGAAGCGGACCGGGGTGTCGCCGAACACCAGCACCCGGGCCTCCTCGCCGGCCTCGCCGACCGCCGCCGCGACCTGGTCCGCGAGGTCGAGCGGGGTGTGCACCATGACCTCGTCGTGCTGGAAGAACACCAGGTGCGGGCGGTCCTCGCCGCTGCTCAGCGCGGTCAGCCGGCGGCGTAGCGATGCCAGCAGGGCCAGCGCCCAGTCGGCGCCGCTGGCCTGGATGACGAAGTTGCGGGTGAAGCGGCCGCGGGCGCGGGCCGAGCGGCCCCCGGTGTCGGCCGCCGTCTCGGGCGCCTCGGTGAGGTCGAGCCAGGCCGCGGACGGCGGCGGGCAGGCGCGGCCGAGCCTGGAGTGCACGACGCCGCCGTCCTCGCCGGTGCGGGCGGCGGCCTCGACGTACCCCATTGCGGCCGGGTAGCGGCGGCGCAGGGTGGCCAGCAGCGGGCCGATGTCGCCGCTGGTCTGGCCGTACATGGCGCCGAGCAGGCCGAGTTTGGCCTTCTCCCGGTCGCCCTGGAAGGCGGTGGCGGCGAGCGCCTGGTACAGGTCGCCGCCGGCGGCGCTGCGGGCGAGACCGGCGTCCTGGGAGAGTGCGGCGAGCACCCGCGGTTCGAGCTGGGCGGCGTCGGCGACGACCAGGGCCCAGCCGGGGTCGGCGACCACGGCGCCGCGCAGCACCCGCGGGATCTGCAGCGCGCCGCCGCCGCGGCTGGCCCAGCGTCCCGAGACCACGCCGCCGACCACGTACTCGGGCCGGAACCGGCCGCCGCGCGCCCAGGTGTCCTGCCAGGCCCAGCCGTGGGCGGCGTGCAGCCGGGAGAGCTCCTTGTAGCGGATCATCAGGGCCGCCGCGGGGTGGTCCACCGAGCGCAGCTCCCAGCTGCGGGTGGAGCTCAGCTGGATGCCCTGGTCGGCGAAGGCGCGCAGGACCTGGGTGTGCGAGTCGGGGTTGAACGGGCGGGCGCCGAGGGCGTGCTGGAGTTCGACGGTGAGTTCGGCCAGCCGTTTGGGCGGGGTGCCGGGGATGGCCGGACGCGGGCCGAGCAGGTCGGTGAGCAGCAGGTCGTGGACGTCGGCGCGCCAGGGCAGGCCGTCGTACGCCATCTCGGCGGCCAGCAGGGCGCCGGCGGATTCGGCGGCGGTCAGCAGCCGGAAGCGGGCGCGGGCGGCGGGGTCGGCGATGGCGGCGATCCGGCGCTGCTGCTCGGCGTGGACGGCCACCACGGCGGCCAGCTGGTCGGTGCCCGGGGGGAGTTGGAGGCGGTCGGGGGCGAACAGGCTGTCCTGGTCGTCGACGGCGGCCTCGGGGAGGTCGGCGGGGACGGGCCGGCGGTTCAGCCTGGCCCAGGCGGCGCCGAGCGAGCGGGGCGCGCCCCAGTGGCCTTCGTGGCCGAGCAGCAGGGCCTCGGTGAGCCGAAGGTCGTGGCAGCGGGCGAGGCGCAGCGGCAGCAGCGGGGTGTAGCCGCTGTCGGCGGCGGCCCAGACCCAGCGGGGCTGCCCGGTGGCCTCGACCGCGGCCACGGCGGTGGCGAGGGCGGGGTGGTGGACCGGCGGGCCGAGCGGGGTGCCGGTGTCGTCGAGTGGCTGCAGGCGGCCGCCGGGGCCGTGCGGGTCGGGTGCGAGGGCGTAGCGGGGTGCGCTGGGTGGTGGTGCGGCGGGGGTGGCGGGGGTGGCCATCGGCGTTGCCTCCTCTCGTGGGCGGGGTGCGGGTGGTCCGCGGGGCGGGTCCGACGGTAGCGGGTGGGTCGGACAGTGGCGGGCAGGCCCGGTTCGGGCGGTTCGGGCGGGCGGTTCGGTCGGTCGGTCGTGGTCGGTCGTGGTCGGGCGGCCGGTCGGTCGTGGTCGGCCCGCCGGTCGCGGTCCGCTCAGCGGGCGGTCGCGGCGAGGCCCGCGATCAGGGCGCCCAGGGCGAGGTCGAAGCGGGCCTGGTGGTCGGCCGGGGTGCCGAGGCCGTCGGCGACGGCGGCGGCCAGGGTGGGGAAGCCGGTCAGGTCGGGGGCGGGCGCGGGCTCCTCGGGGTGGCCGGGGGTGGTGGCGGCCTCGGCGAGGCAGTGGCCGATCACGAAGGTGGCGACGGCGTTGACGATCCGCAGCGTGAGGAGCGGGGCCAGGCCGGCCCGGCCGAGTGCGGCGGCGGTCTGCTCGACCGCCCGCAGGGCGTCGGGGGAGCCGACCGGCCGGGTGGCGACCAGTGGGATCACCCCGGGGTGGCGCAGCAGTTCGGCGCGGAACGCGACCGCGAAGGCGCGCAGTCGGGCGGGCCAGTGCGCGGGGTCGGCGGCGGGGTCGTAGGCGGCCGGGTCGTAGGTGGCGGGGTGGTCGTCGGCGGTGGGGCTCTCGGCGGGGTCGTCGGCACCGGCCGGGAGTCCGGGCCGGACCGCGGCGACCACCAGTTCGACCAGGCCGTCCAGCAGGGCGCTCTTGTTGGGGACGTAGTGGTAGAGCGTCATGGCCTCGACGCCGAGTTCGGTGCCGAGCCGGCGCATCGAGAGCCGCTCGACGCCTTCGCGGTCGGCGAGTTCGAGCGCGGCCCGGAGCACCTTGGTGCGGTCGAGCCCGGCGCGCCTGGCGGTCGCTGCCATGGTGGTCCCCTTGACTTTCTTACGGCGTAAGAGCACAGTACTGCGCGACGGCACTCTTACACTGTAAGAAAGAGCGTGGAACGATGGGTACCGAGCAGAACAAGCGGGTGGTCGCCGGTTTCTTCACGGCGGTGAACGAGTACCGGATCGACGATCTCGGGGACTACCTGGCGGCCGACGTGATCGACCACAACAAGATCATCCACGGTGAGCCGGACGAGCCGGGCGCCGCCTTCGCCGCGATCGAGACCCAGCTGACGGCGCTCGCGCCGTACCGGGCCGAGATCGACCGGCTGACCGCCGAGGGCGACACGGTGGTCGCCCGGATCACCCAGAGCGGTGTCAGCTCCGGCGCGCACCCGCGGATGCCGAGGCCGACCGGCCGCTCCTTCCGCAACGAGGCGATCTTCGAGTTCACCGTGCGGGACGGCCGGATCAGCGAGATCCGGGGCGTCTCCGACCGCCTCGGCCTCTTCCTCCAACTCGGCTGGGACTGGCCCGCCGTCGACTGACGGGGTATCGGAAAATCGACGGTAGGCAGTGCGGACACCACCGCGTAGGGTCGGTCGAATGAGTCTCAACCCCTTCTTCGAGCCCAGCACCCTGGACTACGAACTGCCGCCCTTCGCCGAGATCCGGGAAGAGCACTACGCGCCCGCCTTCGAGCGCGGCATGGCCGACCAGCTCGCCGAGATCGCGGCGATCACCGCCGATCCGCGGCCGGCCGACTTCGAGAACACCGTGGTGGCGCTGGAGCGCTCCGGCGCGCTGCTGCGCCGGGTCGTGCTGGTCTTCTTCAACCAGTCCGGCTCCGACGCCACCGCCGCCGTGCAGGAGCTGGACGCCGAGATCAGCCCCCGGCTGGCCGCACACGACGACGCGATCCAGCTCGACCAGGCCCTGTTCGCCCGGCTCGACACCCTCCACCGGCAGCGGGAGACGCTCGGGCTCGACGCCCAGTCGCTGCGGCTGCTGGAGCGCCACCACACCCGGCTGGTCCGGGCCGGCGCCCGGCTCGGCCCGGACGAGCAGCGGCGGCTGCGCGAGATCAACACCGAACTCGCCTCCGGCGCGGCCGCCTTCCGCAAGAACCTGCGCGCCGCCGACAAGGAGCGGGCGATCGTGCTGGACCGGGCCGAGGACCTGGCGGGCCTGTCCGAGGACGCCGTCGCCGCGGCCGCCGAGAACGGCCGCGCGCTCGGCCTGGACGGCCGGTACGTGCTCAGCCTGAAGAACTTCACCAACCAGCCCGAGCTCGCCCAGCTCACCGACCGCGCGCTGCGCGAACGGCTGCTGGCCGCGGCCCTCGGCCGGGCCGCCGACACCAACGGCCCGCTGGCGATCCGGCTGGCCGGCCTGCGGGCCGAGCGCGCCGCCCTGCTCGGCCACCCGACCTTCGCCGACCACGTGATCGCCGACGAGACGGCCGGCACGGTGGCCGCCGTCGAGGCGCTGCTCGCCCGGGTGGTGGCGCCCGCCGTCGCCAACGCCGAGCGCGAGCGGGCCGAACTCGCCGCGGCCGCCGCGGCCGACGGGATCACCGACCTCGGCGCGCACGACTGGGCCTACTACGCCGAGAAGGTCCAGCAGTCCACCTACCGGCTGGACGCCTCGGCGCTGCGCCCGTACCTGGAGCTGGAGCGGGTGCTGCACGACGGTGTGTTCTTCGCCGCCGAGCTCGCCTACGGCCTGACCTTCACCGAGCGCACCGACCTGACGGCGTACCACCCCGACGCCCGGACCTTCGAGGTCTTCGAGGCGGACGGCACCCCGCTCGGCCTGTTCCTCGCCGACTTCCACGCCCGCGACACCAAGCGCGGCGGCGCCTGGATGAACGAACTGGTCCAGCAGTCGGAGCTGCTGGGCAAGCGCCCGGTGGTGGTCAACAACCTCAACATCGCCAAGCCCGCGCCCGGCGAGCCCGCGCTGCTCAGCTGGGACGAGGTGCGCACGCTGTTCCACGAGTTCGGGCACGCGCTGCACGGCCTGTTCTCGGCGGTCCGCTACCCGCTGTTCTCCGGCACCGAGGTGCCGCGCGACTTCGTCGAGTTCCCCTCGCAGGTCAACGAGGTGTGGATGACCTGGCCCGAGGTGCTGGCCAACTACGCCCGGCACCACCGCACCGGCGAGCCGCTGCCCGCCGAGCTGGTGGAGCGGCTGGAGGCCGCCGGGACCTTCGGCCAGGGCTTCCGCACCGTCGAGTACCTCGCGGCGGCCGTGCTCGACCTGGCCTGGCACACCGTGCCCGCCGGGGTGGAGATCGCCGACGCCGAGGAGTTCGAGGCCGCCGCGCTGGCCAAGGCCGGCCTGGACGTGCCCGGCATCCCGCCGCGCTACCGCACCACCTACTTCAGCCACTCCTTCTCGGACGGCTACAGCGCCGGCTACTACGCCTACCTGTGGTCCGAGGTGCTCGACGCCGACACCGTCGAGTGGTTCCGCAGCAACGGCCGCAGCGTGCGCGACAGCGGCGAGGTGTTCCGGGCCGAGCTGCTCTCCCGGGGCGGCAGCCGCGACGCGCTCGAGTGCTTCCGGGCCGTGGTCGGCCGCGAGCCCGACACCACGCCGCTGCTGGCCCGCCGCGGACTGCTCTGAACCCTGGCCGCCGCCGGCCGCTCCTGGCCGCCGGCCTCGCCGGCGGCCCTCAGCGCGGGGCGACCGTCACCGTGACGGTCGCCCCCGCCGGGGCGGCGGGCAGCCGGATCCGGGCCACCCCGGCCCGGTCCCCGTCGGGCTGCCGGACGTCCACCACCGCCGCCCGGACCCCGCCGACCGTGACCCGCACCCCCCGGGGGTACCCGGTGCGCGGCAGCACCAGCTCGCTCACCCCGCCGCCCCGGCCCGAGGTGAAGGTCAGCGTCCACACCGCACCGTCCGCCCGCTCGGCCACCGGCCGCCCGGCCAGCGCGGCCGGGTACGGGCCGAACGCGGGCTCCTCGCCGGGGGCCGGGCGCCCGTCCGGCCCCAGGGCGCAGTACCCGCCCGAACCCCGGCACCAGTACCACATCGTCCAGCCCGCGGCGAAGCCCGACATCGCGGCGACCTGGCGGCGCACCAGCTCGGCATTGCCCGGCGTCCGGGCGTCCGGCGGGCCCCACTCGCCGACCAGCACCGGCAGCCGGTGGGCCGCCGGGTAGCCGGTGATCGCGGCGGTGTAGTTCTCGATGAAGCCGCCGGCCGGGTCCCAGTCGTGGCCGCCCTCGACCGCGGTGTCGTAGAAGTGCGGTGCGTAGCCCAGCCGGTCCGGTCCCGGACGCGGGTCCGCGAGGGCCGGCAGCCGGGTCGGCACGCCTTGGCCGACCAGCACTGTCGGCTCCACGAACAGCCACGAGCGGGTGTCCGCCCGGCGGATCGCGGCGATCAGCCGCTGGTACATCGCGGGCAGCCGGCCCTGCTCCAGCTCGGCGGCGGAGGCCGCCAGCACGGCCGGGTCGGTGGGGTCCCCGTCGACCGGCCCGAACGGCTCGTTGAACAGGTCGTACCCCAGCAGGGAGCGGTGGCCCCGCAGTTCGGTGGCGATCCGGGTGTAGAACTCGCCCTGCAGCCGCCGCAGGTCGGCGTCGTCGTACAGGTGCCGGAAGGCGGCCTGCACGGCGGGCTGGAAGTAGCCGGCGAACCAGTCGTCGGGGTCCTCGACGAAGGGCAGCCCGTCGTCCCGGGTGGCCCAGAGCGGGACGCCGCGGTCGCCGCCGCCGAACTTCGGCCCGTAGACGTCCTGGTGGAAGTCGACGACGGCCAGCAGTCCGTAGTGCTCGGCCCGGTCGAGCAGCCGGTGCAGCTTCGCCAGCTCGGCCCGGTCGTAGCGGCCCCGTTCCGGTTCCAGTCTGGTCCAGGAGACCGCCACCCGGACCAGGGTGAAGCCGTGCGCGGCGATCGAGCGCAGGTCGTCCTCGGTGGTCTCGCCGTACTTGTCGATGTTGAAGCCGCGCAGCTGGAGCACCCGGCCGCGGTCGTCGGTGAACAGGGTGCGGCCGCCGGAGTCGGTGACGGTCCCGGTGGGGAACGCGGCGCGGACGGCGGCCGGGCTCCCCGCCGAGGCGGCGGTGGCGGCGGTGGCCGTGGCCGTGGTGGCGGTTGTGGTCAGCAGGGCCGCGATGGCCAGCGACAGGGCGGCGGCGAGACGGCGGACGCGCACGGGTCACCTCGGGCGGGGGCGCAGGGATGGTGGCGGTGCGCGCCGATCCTGCCCCACCGCCCTGCCCCGCACAAGAGGTGAGCATGACTCATGTTCAGTTGATCTCCGCTGGTGGCGGGCGGGTCACTCCTCCGGCGCGGCCGCCGGCCCGGGCTGCGGCGGCGTGAGGACGGCCTGCAGGGGCAGGTCGGCGGCCGCCGCCAGCCGGCCCCACAGCAGGTCGGCCAGGGCCTGCACCATCCGGGCCCGGGGGCAGGGCCGCTGCTCCAGCCACCAGTCACCCGCCGCCAGCACCATCCCGGTGACGGCCCGGCCCCAGACCTCGGAGAGCAGCGGGCCGTCGGCGCCGAGGTCGACCTGGGTCTGCACGGCCCGGGTGATCTCCTCGGCGATCTGCCGCAGGGCCGGTGCCAGCGCCCGGCCCGCACCGGTGGGGTCGCCGGCCTCCGGGTGGGTCAGCAGCCGGTAGACCTGCGGGCGGGACTCGATCGCGGCCAGGTAGGTGTCGAGCACGTGCTCCACCCGGTCCCGGCGCTCCAGCGGCTCGTTCAGCGCGGCGCGCACCGCGGCCAGCAGACCGCTGGTGTGACGCTCGGTCAGTGCGGTGATCAGGCCGTTCCGGTCGCCGAAGTGCCGGTACAGGATCGGCTTGGTGATGCCCGCCTCGGCCGCGATCGCGTTCATGCTCGCGCCGGGGCCCTCGCGCTGGACGACCCGGTCGGCCGCGTTGAGCAACTGCTCGCGGCGGAGCTCTCCGGCGGGCTGGGCGGGGGGCGTCGGCACGGCGCTGACTCCTGCGGTCGAGGGGGCGGGGCGGGCGCCGGCCGGCGTCCACGGGCGTTGACAGGCGTTACCAATCAGTAGCAGACTCCCGTCATGTTACCCCGGGTAACACGCCGATGGCGTGGGCCCGGACGGCGCCCTGCCGACGCCGGGCCCGGGGACCCGTCCGGCCGACGGCCCGGCCCCGCACCCCGACCCGACCCTCGCCGCCGCGCCGCTGACACACCGTGCGCGAACCCGTTGACCGGAGGCACCATGAGCACCTTCTCCCTCGACCCGGGCCCGGACCAGCTGGCCGTCCGGGACTGGCTGCACGGCTTCGCCGCCGACGTGATGCGGCCGGCCGCAGCCGAGTGGGACGAGCGCGAGGAGACCCCCTGGCCGATCATCCAGGAGGCCGCCAAGATCGGGATCTACTCGCTGGACTTCTACGCCCAGCAGTACTTCGACCCGTCCGGCGTCGGCATCCCGATCGCGATGGAGGAGCTGTTCTGGGGCGACGCCGGTCTCGGCCTCGCCATCGTCGGCACCACCCTCGCCGCCGTCGCCGTGCTCGCCAACGGCACCGACGAGCAGATCGGCACCTGGGCCCCGCAGATGTTCGGCACCCCCGACGACGTCAAGCTGGCCGCCTTCTGCTCCTCCGAGCCGGACGCCGGCTCCGACGTCTCCGCCCTGCGCACCCGCGCGGTGTACCAGGAGGCCACCGACGAGTGGGTGCTGACCGGCACCAAGACCTGGGCCACCAACGGCGGCATCGCCGACGTGCACGTCATCGTCGCGACCGTCGACCCGGCCCTCGGGGCGCGCGGCCAGGCCTCGTTCATCGTCCCGCCCGGCACCCCCGGACTCTCCCAGGGCCAGAAGTTCAAGAAGCACGGCATCCGCGCCTCGCACACCGCCGAGGTCGTCCTCGACGACGTCAGGATCCCCGGCCACTGCCTGCTCGGCGGCAAGGAGAAGCTCGACGAGCGCCTCGCCCGGGCCCGCGAACGGGCCGCCGGCGCGGCCTCGGCGCGCGGGACCGGCGCGGCCGGGAAGAACGCGGCGATGGCCACCTTCGAGGCCTCCCGGCCGGCCGTCGGCGCCCAGGCCATCGGCATCGCCCGGGCCGCCTACGAGGTGGCGCTCGACTACGCCGGCACCCGGGTCCAGTTCGGCCGCCCGATCATCGACAACCAGGGTGTCGCCTTCCAGCTCGCCGACATGCGCACCCGGATCGACGCCGCCCGACTGCTGGTCTGGCGGGCCTCCTGGATGGCGGCCAACAACCAGCCGTTCACCGCCGCCGAGGGCTCGATGTCCAAGCTCTACGCCGGCGAGACCGCGAAGTGGGTGACCACCCAGGCGATGCAGATCCTCGGCGGGAACGGCTTCACCCGGGAGTACCCGGTCGAGCGGATGCACCGCGACAGCGCGATCTACACCGTCTTCGAGGGGACCAGCGAGATCCAGCGGCTGGTCATCGCCCGCGCGATCTCCGGGCAGCCGATCCGCTGACGGCCCGCCGGGGCGGCCGTACCCGCGGCGCCGTGCTGCGCGGCGCCCGTACGGCCGGTCGGCCGCCCGGCGGTTGGTGGGCCGCCGGGCGGGCGGTGGCCGTACGGCCGGCGGTCGGATCGTCGGCCGCCGTACGGCCGGTGGCTGGATCGTCGGCCGCCGTACGGCCGGTGGTCGGGTGGGCGGGCGGCCGGAAGGCCGGTCAGCGGGCGGCCCAGAAGGTGAGGCCGGCCGTCAGCCCCCCGACCACGGTGCCCGCCAGGGTCTGCGCGAGGGTGTGGTCCCGCAGCACCACCCGCGACCACCCGACCGCTCCGACCAGGGGGTACACCAGCAGCCACCAGGGGCCCAGGGCCAGCGCCACGCAGATGATCGCGCCGCTGGTCACCGCGGTGTGCACCGAGATCTTCCACCACACGGTGACCGCCAGCAGCGGCACCAGCGAGGCGAACATCGCCAGCACCATCGCCGTCAGATCGGCCGGTGCATCCACCAGGACCATCGTCACCAGGCTGGTGAGCACCGACAGCATCACGAACGGCAGCACCACCAGGCGGCGTTGCCGCCGCCCGACGTGCCGGTCCTCGATCCGGCCGGCGCGCATCCCGCGCCGGATGAACCAGGTCGGCAGCACGGCGGCGAACAGCGCGGCGAAGGCCGCCCAGCCGAGACCGGCCAGGCCGTACCGGACCACCCCGATCAGCGGCAGCACCGCGATGATGACGTTCTTCGGCTCCACGCCGTCGGTGATCCGCCGGGCCCAGCGCTGTGCCCCGGAGGCCGCGGGGGCCTCCTCGGGAACCTCGGACGGGGTGCCGGTGCCGGCCTGGGTCGCGGTGTCCATCGGGAGCCGTTCTGTGAGACGGGAGTGTCGCTCAGAATTGTGGCGCACGCCGTTCCAGGAAAGCGGCCAGTCCCTCCCGGACGTCCGGCGCCAGCCGGGACTTGCGCTCCCACGGCGCCACCGCCTCCCCGGCGAGCTCGGCCGGGACCGCCAGCGCGGCCTTCACCGCGCCGATCGTCTGCGGCGAACGCCGGCTCAGCAGAGCGGCGAACTCCCTTGCGCGGGAGTCCAGTTCGGCTGCCGGGTGGACCTCCTCGACCAGCCCGTACCGCTCCGCCCGCCCGGCCGGCACCAACTCCCCCGAGAACAGCAGGTACTTGGCACGGGCCGGCCCGACCAGCCGGGCCAGCCGGACGGTCGGCCCGGCCGGGTAGACCACGCCCAGCTTGGCCGGGGTGATGCCGAACCGGGCGTCCTCGGCCGCCAGCCGCAGATCGCAGGCGACCGCCAGCTGGCAGCCGCCGCCCACACAGGCGCCGTGCACCACCGCGATGGTGGGGTGCGGGAAGGCCGCCAGCGCGTCCTCGGCCGCGACGTTGTCGGCGTGGTAGGCGTCGGCCCGGTCCGGATCCCCGTACACCGAGGCGAGTTCGGTGATGTCGGCACCGGCCGAGAACGTCCCGGCCGCACCGGTGAGCAGCAGCGCGCGGACCCCCGGGTGGGCGGCCAGCCGGTCCAGGACCCGCGGAATCGCCCGCCACATCGCCAGGGTGACGGCGTTGCGGCGCTCCGGGCGGTCCAGCACCAGGGTGGCGACGGCGCCGTCCACCTCGGCGCGCAGGCCCTCCACTCCGGTGTCGACCGGCTCGACCATCACTGCCTCCATGGGGGCTGGGGTGCTGGGGTGCTGAGGTGCAGGGGTGCTGAGGTGCAGGGGTACTGGGGGTGCTGGGGTGCTCGCCGGGGCGTGGGCGGCCCGCCACCCGCGGATCACCCTCGCACAGCGGGCTCGCCCCGGACCACGGCGATCCCTGTGATCTGCGCCAACCGCCGGCTCCTGACCGCCGGCTCCTGACCGCTGACCGTGACCGGTGGCCGCTGACCGTCGGCCGCGACTGTCGGCCGTGACCGCTGGCCGTGACCGCAGGCCGGGACGGCTGACCGTCGGGCGACTGCCGGTCGGCGGGGGCAGGTGTCGGCCTCAGCCGGTCGGGTCGGGCGAGCCGGCGTCCTCGGCCGGCCGGCGCCACTCGTGGGCCAGCAGCGACCAGATCTCGTAGTCCTGGCGGACGCCGTTGTGCAGCGAGTACTCCCGCAGCACGCCCTCGAGCCGCATCCCCATCCGCTCGGCCACCGCGCGGCTGCGGGTGTTGCCGCTGGCGGCCCACCACTCGACCCGGTGCATGCCGCGCTCGACCAGCGCGTAGTCGATCAGGTGCCGGACGGCCGCGCCGATCAGGCCGCGCCCCTGACCGGCCGGTTCGGCCCAGACCCCGATCTCGCAGTTGCCGGTGGTGGCGTCGAAGCGCGGGAACATCACGCCGCCGACCAGCGTCCCGGCCAGCCAGATGCCGTGGATCCGGCCGCTGTCGGAGGCCTGCCGGTCCGCGTAGGACTGGAGGGTGGCGCGGGCCGAGTCGAGGTCGGTCGAGCGCGCGGCCCAGGGGATCCAGGGGTCCACGATGACGCGGGCCCGGTCGATGTGGTCGAGGAACTCGGCGGCCTGCCAGGGCTCCAGCGGGCGGAGCTCGGCGTCCTCGGTGAGCGGTACGGCGTACACGGCGGCCTCCGGCCGGACAGGGGGATCGAGAGCGCTGCCAGCGTACATAACAAACGTTTGGTAGGTAGCATGTCCGGCATGACGCCAGCGCGTGGAGACCACGAAGCCCGCCGGGCCGACGTCTCGGAGGCGGTCTGGCGGGTGCTCGCCGAGGGCGGCTTCGGCGCTCTGACCCTGCGGGCGGTGGCCGCCGAGATGGGGGCCTCCACCGGCCTGCTCACCCACTACTTCCCCAACAAGCGGGCCTTGGTCCGGCACGCACTGGAGGTGCTGGACCGCCGCTCCGCCGACCGGCCGCGGCCGGCCGCCGAACGGGCCGGCGCGGGACTGGCGATGCTGCGGGCCGTCCTGCTCGACATCCTGCCGCTCTCCGCGCAGAGCGCCGCGGACAACCGGATCTGGGTGGGCTCCTGGGACGTGGCGCTGTCCGACCCCGAGCTGGCGGCCGAGCACGCGGAACGCTACCGGCGGGCCCGGCGGGTGATGGCGGAGCACGTCGCGGACGCCCGGCGGCTCGGTGAACTGCCGCCGGGGCGGGCGCCGCAGGAGGTGGCGGCGGCCGCGCAGAGCTTCGTCCTCGGGCTGGTGGTGCAGGCGCTGTTCGCGCCGCAGGAGTACCCGGCGCGGCGGCAGGTCGAGCTGGTGGACCTCTATCTGGACGGCCTCGCGGCGGCGCCGGCCCGGCCGGGTGGGACCCCTGCGGCGGATGGGCCGGCCGCCGTGCGTGATAGCGGCGGCGGGCGATAGCGCCGGGCGATTCCGGCGGTTCTGTGCAGGCGAGGTGCCCCCAGCAGGATTCGAACCTGCGACCTACCGCTTAGAAGGCGGGTGCTCTATCCGCTGAGCTATGGGGGCCGGGCGGGGTGACGGGCCGGGAAAACCGGTCGTCGACTGCGCTGAGTGAGGGACCGAGGACGCATTGTGGCGGCCGCGAGCAGGTCTCTCGGGTGCCCGGCGGGCGGGCGTCACCCGACCCCTGGCCGGGGGCTGGATGTTCCGGGACAGGATACGGGTGTCGGGATCCTCCACCGGGCGTTCAGGTGTCGGGTCGGGTGTGTCGGCCTTGGTGGAGCCGTCCGATAATCGCAGGTAGCAGCCGGACGTGCAGCGCCCTGGGGGGCCCTGGAGCCGGACGTTGTGCAGTCGTTACGGGGCTGCCTCCCCACCCGTTATGGATTCGGTGCGGAGAATACCCGGCGGTCATGTCGGGTGGGGGCCGGATTTGGGTTACTTCGGTCGGATGACATGCCCTGGACGCCCGCCCGGCCACTCGTTCGGGTCCTGGCGGGATGTGCGGTTTGCGTGATTCGTTGTCATGTCCGCGTAGGTCGAGAGTTCCCGAGTCAATTGAATTCAGGGGGGAATTCACTCGGCCGAGGTATTCGGGTTATCCACAGGCGGGAGTTTTCCACAGGAATTCGGATGCTCCTGGCGCAAGGTTGCCGCGGATTGCACTCTCATCCACGGCGGATTGTCCCGGGAATGCTCGCGGGGGATTCCGTACGGGCCCGGCCGTCCGGTGGATCCGCTCGGCCGCGGTGGGCGGGCAGTGTCCCGGGAGGCGTCCCGGGCCGACTGTCCGCGGGTTGCTGAATGGCCGTCAGCGGGTGGGGCTGCCATATGGAGGACGGGCCGGCCGGTGGGCGGCCGGGCCGGAGAGTGGGAGGGCGAGACCGTGAACGAGACCCTGGTGACCATGGTCGGCAACGTTGCCTCGGTGGTCAGCTACGCGCAGACGGCCGCCGGCGTGCCGGTCGCCAACTTCCGGCTGGCGGCCACCGAGCGCCGCTTCGACCGCGGCAGCGGCGACTGGGTGGACGGCGACACCAGCTGGGTGACGGTGGTCGCCTGGCGCTGGCTGGCCACCAACCTGGTCAGCTCGGTGAGCAAGGGGGATCCGGTGGTGGTCAGTGGCCGGCTGCGGGTCAGGGAGTGGGAGGACGAGGAGCGGCGGCGCGCGGTGGTCGAGATCGACGCCCGGGTGGTCGGCCACGACCTGTCCCGTGGCACCTCGGCGTTCCGGCGGGCGGTGCAGGCCAGGCCGGAGCTGGTGGCGGCCTCGGCGGGTCTGCCGGCCCGCGGCGGACGGCCCGAACTCCCGCCCGCCGTGGCGTCGCTGGAGGAGGCGGTGCCGGGCTGGATCGTCGAGGCGGTGCGGGCGCGTGGAGGTGCCGATCCGGGCGATGTGTCCGCTACGGCCGAAGTGCCCCGTGTGGGTGATGTGGGCGATGTGGGCGGTTCGGTGGGGGAGTTGGCCGGCGGTGGAGGTGGCGGGTGAGGCCGGTGGTGGAGTTGTGTCGGCGAGGGGGGTACTTGTCGACTAAGGTTCAAAACTGATCGATATCCCGGCACTTCGCGGGGTGCCGAGTGCAGAGTTCGGCTACTCCCGGAATCGCCGTGACATTCTGTCGAAGCGTCAACAACTGTCGATGATCAGCTGTTTGATAACGATATAGCCACGGAACTGTCCTGGTTTGCTACACGGGTTTGAACGACCCGGCCGGTCAATAGGATGCGTCTGGTCCACACAGGTGCTGTGGCGTCACAGGGGGCGCCGCATTGCAGGGGCGACCGGCTACCAGGGCGGTCAGGCCCGAAGGGATCAACACATGTTCCACAAGCAGGGGCGGGCTCTCTCCCGTATGGCGACTGTCATGCTCGCATCGAGCCTGGCCGTGGCCGGAAGCGCCTTCGCAGCGGGCGCGGCACCGGCTGCCGACGGAGAGTCGGGTTCGGGGATCACCGCAACGATCCAGCCGACCATGCTGAGCGGTCCTGTGCAGGTCGATGCCAACCACAAGATCGACGGTGGCCTCTTCACGCTGCTCACGGCCGACGGCAAGAAGATCCAGACCTACTGCATCGACGTCGACCACGGTGTCGACATCAAGGGCAACATCAAGTACCAGGAGTCGGACTGGTCCTCCAGCTCCCTGGGTGCCCCGGGCAAGGCCGAGGCGGCGGGCAAGATCCGCTGGATCCTCGAGCACTCCTACCCGAAGCTCGACATCGACGCGATCAAGAAGGCCGCCGGCATCACCGGTGACCTCGAGAAGGAGGACGCCGCCGCCGGTACCCAGGCCGCGATCTGGCGCTTCTCCGACAACAAGACCTCGGCCACCCCGCTGGACCCGGAGGCCAAGCAGCTCACCGAGTACCTCGCGGGTTCCGCCAACACCGGCATGCCCGAGCCCAAGCCGTCGCTGGACCTCGACCCCGCTTCGGTGAACGGCAAGTCGGGCACCAAGCTCGGCCCGTTCACGCTGAACAGCAGCGCCGAGTCGGTCAAGCTCTCGCTCTCCGACGACGCCTCCGGCGGCAAGGTCAAGCTGCTCGACAAGGACGGCAAGGCCGTCACCACCCTCAACGGCCCGATCGCCAAGGACACCCAGCTCTTCCTGGACGTCCCGGCGGGCACCGCGGCCGGTTCCGCGAAGGTGAACGCCACGGCGACCACCGTCGTGCAGACCGGCCGGGTCTTCCTGAGCGTGGGCTACACCCCGGAGAAGCACAGCCAGAGCATGATCCTCGCGGGTTCCGAGGAGGTCACGGTGGCCAAGACCGCCCAGGCCACCTGGACCCAGGCGAAGGGCCCGCAGCTGTCGGCCTCCGCGAAGATCGACTGCGCCAAGAACGGCGTCCAGGTCACCGTCACCAACGGCGGTGACGAGTCCGCCGACGTGACCGTCGCGCCCGGCAAGACCGTCAAGGTCGAGGCCGGCAAGACCGAGACCGTCCTGGTCCCGGTCGCCGAGGACGCGTCCTACAGCATCAAGGTGACCGGCCCGAACTTCACCAAGGAGTTCACCGGCGTCCTCGACTGCAAGGTCTCCAGCACCACCGGTGGCGGCACCGGCGGCCAGACCCCGTCGGCCTCGCCGTCCACCCCGGCCGGCAACGCCACCACCGGCGGCCCGAACCTGGCCTCCACCGGTGGCGGTAGCGGCACCGGGATCCTGGCCGGCGTGGCCGGTGCCCTGGTCGTCGCCGGCGCCGGTGCGGTGTTCGCCCTGCGCCGCCGCGGCCGCCACAGCCGCAACGCCGCCTGACCCCACCTCCGGGGCCCACGCCCCTGAGGACTGAGGTCCGAGCAACCAGGACGGTCCCGTCCCCCGCACCGAGCGGGGGGCGGGACCGTCCGCCGTCTGCCCCGCAGCAGGCTGCCGGGGCAGCCAGGGCCCGTCGGACCGGCCGCGCCGGCGGAGCCCCCCGTGGTGCCGCCGCCCCGAGCCCCGTACGCGGTCCTGGTGGCCGCTACGGCCCCTTCTCTCTCCCGCTCGGCCCCTTTCCGGCCCGGCTCTTGCGTGCTCCGTGCCCCGTGCCCCACCCGCGGCCACGCTGCGCCGATCTTCGCTCGGGGGGTTCCGGGGGAGTACCGGCTCCGGGGGAGCGCGGGGAGAGTTCCGGCGGCGTTCCCGCAGAGTTCCCGCGGGGTTCCGGGGTGCCCGCCCCCGGTCCGGTGGCGTCGCCGGGGCCGCCCGCCGGGGCCCGGCCGTCAGTGCGGCCCCGCCCGGTGCGGCACAATGGAAGGCTGCAAGCCGATTACTCACGACGACGCCGGAGCGATCTCACGTGGCGGAATACATCTACACCATGCGCAAGGTGCGCAAGGCACACGGCGACAAGGTCATCCTTGACGACGTGACGCTCAGCTTCCTCCCCGGGGCGAAGATCGGCGTCGTCGGCCCCAACGGCGCCGGTAAGTCGACCGTGCTGCGGATGATGGCGGGCCTGGACCAGCCGTCCAACGGCGATGCCTTCCTCTCGCCGGGCTTCACCGTCGGCATGCTCCAGCAGGAGCCCCCGCTCGACGAGTCCAAGACCGTCCTGGAGAACGTCGAGGACGGCGTCAAGGAGATCAAGGGCAAGCTCAACCGGTTCAACGAGATCGCCGAGCTGATGGCGACCGACTACTCGGACGAGCTGCTCGAGGAGATGGGCCGGCTCCAGGAGGACCTGGACCACGCCAACGCCTGGGACCTCGACGCCCAGCTCGAGCAGGCCATGGACGCGCTGGGCTGCCCGCCCGGCGACTGGCCGGTCACCAAGCTCTCCGGTGGTGAGCGCCGCCGGGTGGCGCTGTGCAAGCTGCTGCTCGAGGCCCCGGACCTGCTGCTGCTCGACGAGCCCACCAACCACCTCGACGCCGAGTCGGTGAACTGGCTGGAGCAGCACCTGGAGAAGTACGCGGGCACCGTCGTCGCCGTCACCCACGACCGGTACTTCCTGGACAACGTCGCCCAGTGGATCCTGGAGCTCGACCGCGGCCGCGCCTACCCGTACGAGGGCAACTACTCCACGTACCTGGAGACCAAGCAGTCCCGTCTCAAGGTCGAGGGCCAGAAGGACGCCAAGCGCGCCAAGCGGCTCAAGGACGAGCTCGAGTGGGTCCGCTCCAACGCCAAGGGCCGGCAGGCCAAGTCCAAGGCCCGGCTCGCCCGGTACGAGGAGATGGCGGCCGAGGCCGACAAGATGCGGAAGCTGGACTTCGAGGAGATCCAGATCCCGCCGGGCCCGCGCCTGGGCAGCATCGTCATCGAGGTCAACAACCTCTCCAAGGGCTTCGGCGAGAAGCTCCTGATCGACGACCTGAGCTTCACCCTCCCGCGCAACGGCATCGTCGGCGTGATCGGCCCGAACGGCGCCGGCAAGACCACGCTGTTCAAGATGCTCCAGGACCTGGAGACCCCGGACGGCGGCACGGTCAAGGTCGGCGAGACCGTCAAGATCAGCTACGTCGACCAGAGCCGCGCCAACATCGACCCGAAGAAGACCCTGTGGGAGGTCGTCTCCGACGGCCTCGACTGGATCAACGTCGGCCAGGTCGAGATGCCGTCCCGCGCCTACGTCTCGGCGTTCGGCTTCAAGGGCCCGGACCAGCAGAAGCCGGCCGGGGTGCTCTCCGGTGGTGAGCGCAACCGCCTGAACCTGGCGCTCACCCTCAAGCAGGGCGGCAACCTGCTGCTCCTCGACGAGCCCACCAACGACCTCGACGTCGAGACCCTCTCCTCGCTGGAGAACGCGCTGCTGGAGTTCCCGGGCTGCGCCGTGGTCATCTCCCACGACCGCTGGTTCCTGGACCGGGTGGCCACCCACATCCTCGCCTACGAGGGCGAGAGCAAGTGGTTCTGGTTCGAGGGCAACTTCGAGTCCTACGAGAAGAACAAGATCGAGCGGCTGGGCGCGGACGCCGCCCGTCCGCACCGGGCCACCTACAAGAAGCTGACCCGGGGCTAGACAGCCGGCCCGCCGGCCGTCCGGATCCGGACGGCCGGCGGCAACGCCGACGCAACAACGGCCCGGCATGCTGCCCGTGCGGCGCCCTGCCGGGCCGCCGCCCGTGAGCCGCGAGGCTGTGCGGACGGCAGACGGGGCCGGGTTGCCGGCCCTTCGATCGGAGGAGATTCACCGTGGCCCGCCACATCTACGCCTGCCCCATGAGGTGGTCCGACATGGACGCCTTCGGCCACGTGAACAACGTGGTCTTCCTGCGCTACCTGGAGGAGGCGCGGATCGACTTCATGTTCCACCGGGCCGCCGAGGCCGGTGCGGGCGAGTTCGCGGGCGGTTCCGTGGTGGCCCGGCACGAGATCGACTACAAGCGTCCGCTGACCCACCGGGCTGCCCCGGTGACGGTGGAGACCTGGGTGACCCAGATCGGCGGCGCCTCGCTGACGGTCGCGTACGAGATCAAGGACGTCGCCGAGGACGGCACCGAGACGGTGTACGTCAAGGCCTCGACCGTCGTCGTCCCGTACAACCTGGCCGAGGGGCGGCCGCGCCGGATCAGCGCGGTGGAGCGTGAGTTCCTCAGCCGCTACACCGACGACGCCGACCGGGCCGACAGCGCGGACGGCGCCGGTGACGCTGATGCCGCACGGCAGGTCCGGGCCGGCGAGCGCGTCCCGGCCGGCCGGGGCGTCCAGGGTGAGGCGACCGGTACCGTCAGGGCCGTCGCGGCCGTCTGATGCGGGCAGCGGTGTGCGGACCGGCTCCGCGGCGGCAGCGCCGCACCGGTTCCGCGCCCGGCCGCCAGACCCCGTGCGCTCCGAGCACCCCGTGGGCACCGGGTACCCCGTGCGCACCGAGCACCCCGCGATCCGAGTGAGCTGACCTGCGTTGACCACCACCACCCGCCTGAGACTCGTCGACACCGGTGAGGCCGCCGACCTGGCCGCCTTCCTGGTCCGGCTGCTGCGCTTCGACCGGGCGGCCGCCGTCCGGCTGCAGGCGGTGGCCGCGGCGGGCGGGACCGGCGGCGAGGGTGTGCTGGCGGTGTTCGGACGCCTCCCGCTGGGCGGCTCGGGGGTGCTCGCCATCCGTACGGCCCGGCTGGCGGAGCTGGACACCCCGGTCGACGTGACGGTGTCGGCGGGCCTGCTGCTGGAGCAGGTGGACGAGACGGACGGCTCGTTCGCCGTGCCCGCGCCGGTGACCGGCCCGGCCTGGGCGGGCCTGCTCCCGCCGCGGACCGGCTGGCAGCCGGCCGGGGAGCCGTCCGCGCACCTGGTGTACCCCGAACTGATGGCGGCGGTAAGGGAGTTCAAGGAGCGCAGCGAGCAGGTTCCGGCGCACCACCGGACCCGGCAGGTGCTCGACCAGCTGGCCGACGAGATCTGGACCCGGCCGCTCGGCGCAGCGCCCGAGCTGCCGCTGCGGGCGGCGCACGCGGCCTATGTGATCGGTTTCCTGAAGCCCGGTGCGCCGCTCACGGTGCACCGGGCGGGCAGCTGGCTGCGGTTGAGCGCCCCGGCCGGTTCGGTCGTGGTGCGGCGGGTCGCCGCGCCCGGTGCCGGGCTGGGCCTGAGCCCGCTGATCTGACTGCGGCGGGCCGGTCGGCACGGGGCAGGCGGTCGCCGCCCCGGCCCGTCTGCCCGGCGTGCCCGTCCCGGCCCGTCCCGCCCGGCGTGTGGGTCCAGGGTCATCCGGCCCGGCCCGTCGGGCCTGGGTCAGCCGGCCGTGTTGATCATCGACGCGGCGGCGTAGGTCAGGTAGTCCCACAGCTGCCGTTCGGCCTCGGCGGGCAGCTCCAGCGAGTCCAGCGCCGTCCGCATGTGCCCCAGCCACGCGTCGTGGGCGGCCCGGTCGACGGCGAACGGTGCGTGGCGCATCCGCAGCCGCGGGTGGCCGCGCTGCTCGCTGTAGGTGCGCGGCCCGCCCCAGTACTGCATCAGGAACAGCGCGAAGCGCTCCTCGGCCGGCCCGAGGTCCTCCTCGGGGTACATCGGCCGCAGCAGTTCGTCCTGGGCGACGCCCTGGTAGAAGCGGTGGACCAGCAGCCGGAAGGTCTGCTCCCCGCCGACCGCCTGGTAGAAGGTCTCCTCGCTGAGCGTCTCGCGCCGGATCTCGTTCACCCGACCATGGTCCCAGACGGCCCCGGGGGCCGTACACCGGGACTTCCGGCGTACGACCCCCGGGCGGGGCCCCTCGGGACGCCCCTCGGGACGCCCCTCGGGAGGGCCGTCGGGACAGGCCGTCGGGACAGGTCGGCGGGACCGGCCGTTACGCGTCGTCCCAGTTGAAGAAGCGCCACGCGATGGCGCACATCACGGCGGAGAAGGCGAGCAGTCCGCCCATCGACGGCAGGACGTCCATCACGCCGCCGCCCCGGCTGAGCACCGCCTGCGCGGAGGTCACCAGGTAGCGCAGCGGCAGGAAGTGCGAGACGGTCGTGAGCCAGCCCGGGGCGCCGTCGAGCGGGATGAACGCGCCGCCGAGGAACGACATCGGCAGGATGATCATCTGGTTGATGCCGTTGGCCGCCTCCTCGCTCTTGGCGGCGGCGCCGGTGACCAGGCCGATCGACATGAAGGCGATGGTCGCGCACAGCACCAGCGGTACCACCAGCCACCAGTTGCCGGTGAGCTTCAGCCCGAAGAACGGCGTGGTGGCCACCGCGAGGAAGATCGCGGTCTGGGCGAGGGCGATGGCCAGGCTGACCGCCACCCGGGCGCCGACCACGGTGCCCGGTGAGACCGGGGCCAGCCGCAGCCGCCGCAGCACCCGCTTCTTGCGCCAGCTCACCAGGGTGAACGAGGCGCCGTAGACCGCGCCGGTGGCGATCGCCCAGCCGAGCAGGCCTGGCGTCAGGTACTGGATCGGCTTGAGCGACTCGTCCTCGACCTGGCTGGGCACCAGGGTGAAGACCGGCGCCTTCCCGGAGGCCGCCTGGTTGGCGCCCTGCACCAGCGAGTTGACGATGCCCTGGACGCTGCCGGCCTTGACCTGGTCGGTGGCGCTGTAGCGGAGGTTGACCGTGCCGTCGGCGCCCTCGCTGAGCACGCCGTCGAGGTCGCCCTTGCGGAGCTTCTCCAGCGCGGCCTGCTCGTCGTCGGCCCGGCTGATGGTGAGGACCTTCTCGAGCTCGGCCCGGCCCTCGCCCTGCACCGAGTCGAGGACCCGGACCTGGCCGACCTCGGCCACCTTCACGTGCGGGGCGCCGGTGTTCTTGAACAGCGCGCCGAACATCAGCAGGAACATCAGCGGCATCAGCAGCACGAAGAACAGCGCGCCGCGGTCGCGGACGAAGCCGAGCAGCATCACCCGGGTCAGGCCGGCGAAGGCGCTGACCCGTTCGGTCCCGGCGCTCTCGCTGCCGGACTCCGGCCGGCGTACGGGGGTGGAGGTGGTGCTCATGCGCGGTACTCCCGTCCGGTCAGCTGGAGGAAGACGTCCTCCAGGGTGGCTCCGCGCACTTCCAGGCCGCGCAGGGCGTTCTGCTCGGCCAGCACCGAGAGGACCGGCGCGGGCAGCCGGGTGGAGAGCGAGAGGGTCGCGCCGTCGTCCTCCAGCCCGGTGATCTCGGCCCCGGCGGCGGCGAACAGTTCGCGGGCCCGCGCGGCGGTGAGCTGTCCGGACTCGACGCCGACCCGGACGGTGTCGTCGATCTCGCGGACCAGCGCGGCCGGGGTGCCGGTCTTCAGCACCTTGCCGTGGTCCATCACCGAGACCCGGTCGCAGAGCACCTCGGCCTCGTCCAGGTAGTGGGTGGTGAGCACCACGGTGCGACCCTCGGCGTTGATGTCGCGCAGCAGGTCCCAGAGGTTGCGGCGGGCCTGCGGGTCGAGGCCGGTGGTGGGCTCGTCCAGGAACACCAGTTCGGGGTCGTGGACGAGGGCGCAGGCGATGGACAGGCGCTGCGCCTGGCCGCCGGACATCTTGTCGGTGAGCACCCCGGCCGAGTCGGTCAGGCCGACCCGCTCCAGCATGGCGTCGGCACGCTTGGGCCCGATGCCGTAGAAGGAGGCGAAGGTGCGGATGGTCTCACGGGCCGTCAGCTTCACGAAGAAGGCCGAGGCCTGGAACTGCACGCCGATCCTGGGCAGCAGTGCGGTGTTGCGCGGCCAGGGTGCGAGGCCGAGCAGTTCGACCCGTCCCTCGTCCGGCTCGCGGATCCCTTCCAGGATCTCCAGCGTGGTGGTCTTGCCGGCCCCGTTCGGGCCGAGAATGCCGTAGAACTCGCCAGTCGCGACGGAGAGTGACACTCCGTCGACAGCCTGGACATCCCCGTACCGCTTCCGGATCCCGTCAGCGGATATTGCTTCAGTCATGACTCCAGACCCTAGGGCCAGGTGTGGAGATCTTGACAGGTGCTTGGGCAAAGCATGAGAAAAACCCGCGGCCCCGGTGGAGCCGGAGGGCTCCGCCGGGGCCGGGAGGTCCGGTTCAGGCGCTGCGGTGCACCGTGATGGTGGTCCAGGCGCCGATGTGGATCCGGTCGCCGTCGTTCAGCGGGATCGCGGTGTGCGGCGGCACCGGGTCGGGGCTGCCGTTGACGGTGGTGCCGTTGGTGGAGTCCTGGTCGACCAGCACCCAGCTGCCGTCCGCCTGCTCGGCGAGCATGGCGTGGTTGTGCGAGGCACCCGGGTCCTCCGGGGCGACCGACAGGTCGATCTCCGGCACGGTGCCGCGGTGCTGGCTGCGCCGGCCGATCCGCAGCTGGCCGCGGCCGGTCAGCGGGATCCGCCGGTCGGGGCAGTACGGCGGGAAGAACAGCCCGGCCGCCTCGGGCCCGCTGCGGATCATCATGTCGGTGAAGTACTCGCGGTCGGCGCTCACCACCGCGATCCAGTTGGTGCGTACCGGCGCCGCGGGCGGGGTCTGGCCGGGCGTCCGGCCCGGCGCGCCGTCGCCGCCGGGCGGGGCGAGCCGGAACGAGGTGCCGAGGTCGTCACCGGGCTGGGCGTAGACCGGTCCGCTGCGCTCGTAGCCGTCCTGGTCCGGGAACGGCTGCGAGGGCTGGGCCGGCGCCGAGGGGCGGGAGGGTGCCGGGGGCGGCGGCGGGGCCTTCTCGAACGACTGCGGTTCGAACGGCTGTCCTTCGAACGGCTGCGGCTCGTAGCCGCCCTGCTCGAAGCCACCCTGTTCGTAGCCGCCGGGCTCGTAGCCGCCGGGTTCGGCGGGGCGTCCCTGCCCGTGGCCGCCGCGCTCGGGACCGCCGCGCTCGTAGCCGCCCTGTTCGAAGCCGCCGCGCTCGTAGGGCTGCTCGAACGGCTGCTGGTACGGCTGCTCGTACGACTGCTGGCCGTAGGCCGGTGGCGGGTAGCCGTAGCCCGGGCGGCTGCCCGGCTCGGCCGGGCGCTGCGGGGGCTGGGGCGCCTGCTGCTGGGAGTGCTGCGAGTGCTGGGGCGGCTGGTGCAGGTGGTGCGGCGGTGCGGGCGGGGACGGCGGCGGGGGAGCGGCGGGCCCGGCCTGCGGGTGCGACGGGGCCGGCGGCCGGCCGGCGGCCGGCAGCTGGTAGTCGTAGCCGCACTCCTCGCAGTACCGCCCGGTCTGCGGGGTCCGGCAGATCGGGCAGGTCACCAGGTCCGCGGTGAAGTCGGGCCCGGCCGGGGACGGCGAGACCATGGTCGGCGAGCCGTACGGCTGCCCGGGCGGCGGTGGCGGCGGCGGCGGGGCGCCGTACGGGCCCGCGGGGGCGGCCGGGGCCGGCGGCGGTCCGGGCGGTCCGGCGAACGACCCGGACCCGGCCGGGCTGCCGGGGACGGCCAGGCCGGGCGGCGGAGTCATCGGGAAGCCGCAGAAGTCGCACCAGTCCTCGGCCTGCGACTCATGGCCCCTAGGGCAGATCGGCATCAGTTCCCCCACTTGTCCAGCTGGTCGGCCCCGGGCGGTGGCCGGTCAGGTCTCGGTCGGTCGATTATTTCGTGACCCGGACGGTCTTGGTCGACCGGGTCTCGAGTGTCATCGAATCGGCCTCGCTCACATCCTTGCGGAACCGAACGGTACCTTCCTTCGCGTCGACGACGTCGACGACCTTCTGGAGCAGCTTCAGGGTTCCCTCGTTCCCCGTCCGGTGCGCCAGCCGGACGGCGGCGCCCAGCTTGGCGGTGGCCCGGTCGACGTCCCCGGCGCGGTGGGCGGCCAGGCCCTCCTGGATGGAGTCGGCCAGCTCGGCCTGGCCGGTGTAGTGCGCGACCTGGGAGTTGATCCGGGTGGAGGAGGCCAGGTCGTCCGTCCAGACGGCCTTGACCAGGCCCTGGGAGAGCACCTCGGGCGTGGCCTCGCCGGGCCGGGGCAGCACCAGGCTGATCCGGGCGGCGAGCATCTCGTTGCCGACCGCGGCGGCCGGGACCTCGATGCAGACGTGGTAGTCGCGGCTCTCGTCGCCCCAGGAGCCGGTCGGGTAGTCGCCGGCCCGCGGGCCGGCCTCGGTCCGCCGGCCGGTGAGGTCCTCGACGCTGGGGGCGACCTGCTTGACGTACTTGACCACCGCGTTGGCGGGGGTCCAGACCCGCAGGGCGACGTCGGCGACCTGCTTGCCCATGGCGGTGGACATCATCGCCCGGAAGTCGTCGGCCAGGCCGTTCGGCTCCGCGACGATGTCCACCGTGCCGAGCAGCGCGGAGGAGATCCGGCGCAGCTCGGCGACCTCCCAGTCGGTGCCGACGCCGCGGCAGTCGGCGGTGAAGTACCCGGTGGCGAGGTCGAGGGCGCGCTGCAGTTCGGCGGGCTTCTCGTGCTCGTTGCGGCCGTCGGTGAGCAGGATGGCGTGCCGGATGGCGAGGTCGGGGCGGCTGGTGAAGAGCGCGTGGGCCTTGGTCAGCCAGGTGCCGATGGCGGTGCCGCCGGCCGCCTTGAGCTTGCGCAGCGCCAGCTTGGCCTCCTGCCGGGTGTGCGGTCCGGCCTCCGCGAGGGTGCCGTCGCCCGGGTAGACCTCGGTGGCCTCGTGGGTGCCGGCGACCACCGCGAAGGCGACGCCGTCGCGCAGGGTGTCGATCGCGGCGGCGGTGGCCTCGCGGGCGTTCTTGGCCTTGGCCGCCGGGTAGTCCATCGAGCCGGAGCAGTCGACCATCAGCACCACGCCGGCGGCGGGTCCGTCGCCGGGCGTCAGCGGGCGCCCGCCCGAGGTGCCGCCGCCGGTGGCGGTCACCGTGACGATCGCGTTGACCTCCCGGGCGCCCTCGGCGAGGTACTCGTTCTGGAAGATGTCGACGTCGAACCGGGGTGCGGTGGGCCTGGACAGACTTGCCATGACTGAGAGCTCCTGTCGAGCGGTCAGATGAGTGGTGGTCAGTCGGTGCTGGGTGCGTAGGCGGGCATCGGCGGGGCGGCCGGGGCGGCCGGCGGGGCGGGCGGTGCGGCCGGGGCCGGCGGGGCGGCGGAGGCGGTGGCGGCCGGGGCGGCGGCCGTCACCCGCGGCAGGTCCGGGAGGGTGTCGTCGTGCCGGGGCAGCTGGACCGGCAGGTCGAGCATGGTGGCCTCGTACTCCTCGGCCTCCTCCGGGCGGGCCTTCGGGGTGATCGGCAGCACGGCGACGGTGATGTTGTCGTGGCCGCCCGCCGCGACCGCGAAGTCCACCAGCGACCGGGCGGTGGCCAGCGGCTCGGTCCGGGCGTCGCGGCGGACGAAGGTGGCCAGGTCGGTGGCGGCCTCGGCGTAGTTCCACAGGCCGTCGGTGCAGATCAGCACCACCCCGGGGACGTGCGGGGTGAAGCTGACGGTGTGCGGGTCGAGGTCCTCGGCGTCGGCGCCGAGCCAGCCGGTGATGGCGTGGGCCCGCGGGTCGGCGTACGCCTCGGCCTCGGCCATCAGCCCGGCGGAGACCATCCGGGCGGCCCAGGAGTCGTCCTCGGTGAGCCGGTAGGGCTCGGCGGCGTCGCGGTCGTCCGGGATCCAGTAGGCGCGGGTGTCGCCGACCCAGCCGATGGTGACCACGCCGGCCGCCGAGACGGCGCTGACGTAGGTGCAGGCGGGGGCGTTGAGGTGGCCGCCGGGGCGTTCCGGCGGGGTGCCGTCGTAGGCCAGGTCGGTGACGGCGCGGGCCGCGGCGGCGATGGCGCCGCGCATCGCCCGGGTCGGGTCCTCGCCGTGCTCCAGCGCGGTCAGCAGCGACTCGGAGGCGGCGTCGACGGCGGTGGCGGAGGCCTCGTCGGGGCGGGCCGAGGAGGAGACGCCGTCGCAGACCACGGCGATCACGGCGGGCGCGCCGTCGGGCAGGGCGGTGCCGGCCACCGCGAACGCGTCCTCGTTGCGGTGGTGGCGCAGGCCGCGGTCGGAGACCCCGGCGACGCCGGTCAGCGCCCGTTCCTGGTGGTCGCGGGGGCGCGGCTGGACCTTGCCGCAGGCCTCGCAGTAGCCGTCGGCGGCGAGTTCGGCGGCGCCGCAGTGGACGCACCCGTGGGCCGCCGGTGCGGCGGCGGGTGCGTCGAGCACGGTCGGCGGTCCGTTCAGGTTCGCGCCGCAGGCCCCGCAGAACGCGTCCTGAGGGTCCATCGGTTCGGCACAGCTGGGGCACCTGGTCTGCTGCGGCATTGCGTCACACCCACGTCCGGGGGCGGGCCCGGTTCGCCCGCTCCACCATCTCGATCCTTGTTTCGGCCCGGTCGGACAACCGCGCCAACACCCGGTAGGAGTGTTCCAGAGCGAAGCGCAGTTCCCGTTCCGCGGGGGCATGTCCGAGGACCTCGGGCCCGCCCTCGGGTCCGTCGCCCGCCTTTCCGGCCAGTACCCACTGCAGGGCGGTGTCCAGCACCTCGACCGCGAGTTCGGCGCGGCGCCGGGCGTCCAGGGTGAGCGCGCCCAGCTGGTCGGAGCAGCGGCCCAGTTCGGGGCCGAGGTGCTCGGCGGCCGTGCGGCCCCGCAGTCTGGCCCGGACGGTGCCGATCCGGGCCGCGGTGAAGTGCGCGGAGGACTCCGGCACGGTCTCCAGGGCGCGGACCGCGCCGTCCCGGTCGCTGGCCGCGAGCCGGACCCGGGCCAGGCCGAAGGCGGCGCTGACGTAGCTGCGGTCGGTGGCGCCGACCAGCCGGTAGAACTCGGCGGCGTCCTCGCCGTGGCCGAGCAGTTCGGCGCAGACGGCGAGGGCCAGCTTGGGCGCGCTCTCGCCGGGGAAGGCGTCGTAGAGCGCGTCGAAGGACTCGGCGGCCGCCTCGGTGCGGCCGGCGGCCAGGTCGGTCAGGCCGCGGTACCAGACCACCCGCCAGTCCTCGGGGTGCTCGGCGGCCAGGGTGTCCAGGGTCCGTGCGGCGGCGGCGGGGTCGCCGAGTTCGAGTTCGGCGCGCAGGGCCCGCAGCCGCAGTTCGACCGAGGGGGCGGGGGCGGCGCGCAGGGTGGTGAGCACCTCGGCGGGGCCGCCGGCGGTCAGCGCGGCGAGGAAGCCGGCGCCGGGGTCGGCGGGGTCGACCCGGGGGACCGGCAGGGTCAGCGCGGCCTGTACCGGGTCGAGCGGCTGTTCGGTCAGTTCGCTGTCCAGCAGGCGCAGTTCCGGGCCGAACAGGGTGGAGGCGGCGGGTCGCGGGCGGCCGTCCTTGAGGCTGAGCACCTCGCGCAGGACGCCGGTCAGCTGGTCGGCCATCTCGGCGGCGGAGCCGAACCGGCGGGCCGGGTCCGGGTCGGTGGCGCGGACCAGCAGGCGGTAGAAGGACTCGTACTCGGCGAGGACGGCCACCTCCTCCGGGCCGGGCAGCTCGTACCGGTGGGTGGTGGCGTAGTGCGGGAAGTCGAAGGTGAGCACGGCCAGCGTGCGGGCCACCGTGTAGAGGTCGGAGGCGGGGGTCGGGCCGTCGGTGCCGATCTCCGGGGCCTGGTAGCCGACGGTGCCGTAGATCGGGCCGTCGTCGTCGGAGCGGCGGACCGCACCCATGTCGATGATCTTGAGCGAGTCCTCGCTCTGGATCACGTTGTCGACCTTGAAGTCGCAGTAGACCAGTCCGCGGCTGTGCAGGTAGCCGAGCGCGGGCAGGGCCTCCAGCGCGTACGCGATGGCCTGCTCGACCGGCAGCGGGTCGCGCCGGCCGTCCGGGGTGCGGCGCTCGTTGGCGATGTCCTTGAGGGACTTGCCGCCGACGTACTCCATCACGATGTAGCCGTCGGTGGAGCCGGTCCGGGTGTCCGGGTGCTCGACGAAGTTGATGATGCGCACGATGTTGGGGTGGTCCACCTCGGCGAGGAAGCGCCGTTCGGCGACCGCGACCGCCAGCGCGTCCTCGTCGCCGGTGTCCAGCAGGCCCTTGAGCACGACCCACTTGTCGTTCACCCGGCGGTCGACCGCCAGGTAGATCCAGCCCAGCCCGCCGTGCGCGAGGCAGCCGAGCACCTCGTACTGGCCGCCGACCAGGTCGCCGCGGACCAGCTTGGGGGTGAACGAGTACGCGGTGCCGCACTTGGTGCAGAAGCCGTCCGGGCGGCCGGGCCGGCCGTCCTTCTCCCGGCCGACCGGGCTCTCGCACTTGCTGCAGTAGCGCTTGCGCTCGGGTACCCCGGGGTCGGCCAGCACCGCGGAGGCCGGGTCCGGCGCGGGCACCGGCGGGACGGCCACCAGGCCGGCGCCGAGGTTGCCGCGCCGGGCGGTGCCGCCGGTGCTGCCGGAGCTGCGCACCGAGACGGCGGAGCCGCGGCCGGTGCGGGCCGAGGAGCGGTGCGAACGGGAGCGGCCGGACATCGTGCGCACCGAGCCGGAACGGGACACCCCGGACCCGGACCGGGCGGCGGGTACCGCGGCGGGTCCGGCCGGGGCGGCCTGCGCGGCCAGGCCGCACTCGTCGCAGTAGCCGTCCGGGTCGATCGTGCCCGCGCAGCCGTCCCGCCCGCACGCCCCGCCCGGTGCGGCCGGCGCCGCAGCGGCCGCCGCAGGGACTGCCGCCGCCGGTGCGGCGGCCGGGCGCGGGCTGAGCCCGCACTCGGTGCAGTACCCGTCGGCGTCGATCTCGCCGGTGCCGGAGCACTCCGGCCGTGTGCACATCTCAGCAGCCATCAGAACCGTTCCCCCTGACCGTGTCTCATCCCTGTCCACCGGGCCGTGCGTCCTGCGGCCCGCCCGCCGGGCCGGCGGCCTCCGGCGGCCGCAGCGCCTGTTGGAAGCGCGCCACCGCCTCCGCCCCCGCCCGCAGGTCGCAGGGCGCGCTCCACAGCAGCCACCTGGCCTTCTCGAAGCGCTCCACCACCTCCGGGTCCTCGGCGAGGCCGAGCCGGGCGGCCATCGCCTTGTACGCCTCCAGCCGGCCGCGCAGCTCGGCCCGGACCGCCAGCGGCTGGGCGACCTCGGTGAGCGCCTGCCGGGCCCGGTTCAGCTCCTTGGCGGCGGCGTCCTCCAGGGCGTCCAGCAGCGGACCGAGCCGGTACCACTGGCCGGTCTGCTGGCACTCCACCGCGTGCCGGATCCGTTCGCGCATCGCCGAGGCCGGTCCGGGCACGGGCGGCACCTCGGTGGCCGCGATCTTGGCCAGCACCTCGCCGCGGGCCCGCCGGGCCTCGGCCAGCGTCGCGTCCGCGCGCTGCAGCAGGTCGGCGATCTGCTGCAGCCGCTCGTGCGACTCGTCGCGCAGCCGCAGCAGCCCCTCCAGCTCGACCCGGACGTCGTCCAGTGCCCGCCCGGCCCGGTCGAAGCGCTCGGTGTCCACCGTGCCGCCGGGGGCGGCGAACGCCGTCCCGTCGGGCACCGTGCCGCGCTGGGCCGGGACCCGGACCGGCCGCCACAGCGCCAGCGGGTCGGCCCGTACCTCGTCGCGCAGCGCGGTCAGGTCGGCGGCCAGGGCGTCCAGGTCGTCGGCGAGCGGGTGGCCGCCGGGGCGTACGCCGACCGAGACGGCGAGCATCTGCACCCGGCGCAGCTCGGCCAGCAGCAGGTCGATCCGGGCGGGCAGCGCGGACCACACCGCGTCGGCGGCGTCCACCACCTCCAGCACCGTCTCGTACCAGCCGTTCATCCGGGTCATCAGCTCGGCCAGGGTGACCTGTTCGGCCAGTCGCACCGGGCCGCCGAGCAGGCCGGCCGGCTCCGGCAGCCGGCCGCCGGAGACGGTCACCGCGGGGCCGGTGAGCAGTTCGGTGAGCTGGGCCAGTTCGGCGCCGCCGGGCCGGTTGCGGCGGGCCCGGACCGCGCGGGCCGAGGCCAGTGCCTCCGAGTAGCGGTCGAACAGCGCCCACAGCTGTCCGAGGCCCTGCCCGGCGACCGACCAGCGCTCGGCGGTGCGCCCGCTCAGCTCGGCGCCCTCCAGCAGCCGGCGGCCCGGGTGGTCCTGGAGGGCGAGCAGCGCGGACTCGACCGCGTCGCGCTCGGCGCCCAGCCGGGCCAGCGCACGGTCCACCTCCTCCCGGCTCATCGCCGGGCCGGCCGATCCTGCCACGCGGGGTCCTTCCTCTCTGCCTCGTCGGGCAGCGCGGTTGACGGGGCGGCCGGCTGTCCGTCGCTCCGGCCGGTGCCGGCGGCGGGCCGCCCGGCGGCCAGTCTTCCGGATGGCGCCGCTCCGGTCGACGCCGGTGCCGTCACCGGCGCCGGCCGGACGGGTGCCGGCTACTGCTTGAACTCGTACGGGTCGGGCGAGGTGCCCATCGATCCGGCCAGCCAGTGGTCGTAGCTGCGCCGCCAGCCGCCGTCGGCCTTGTAGTCGAGCAGCGCCTGGTTGACCCAGGCGACCAGGTCGGGGTCGGCCTGGTTGACCACCACGCCCATCCAGCCGGCCAGCAGGGTCTCGCCGACCACCTCGACGGTCGGGTCCTGGGCGGCCTGGGCGGCGGCCAGGACGGCGTCGGTCAGGGTCGCGTCCACCTTGCCGAGCTGCATCAGCACCAGGCAGTCCAGCTGGTTCTCGACCACGGTGACCTCCGAGGCCCCGTGCCGGTTGGTCTTGAGCTCGGTGTCGGAGGAGGACGAGGCCGCGGTGCAGACCCGCTTGCCCTTCAGCCCCTGGTCGACCGAGGTGGCCTTGGCGGACTTCGGGACCACCAGCCGCTGTCCGGCGGCGAAGTAGGGCTTGGAGAAGGCCACCTCCTGCATCCGGGCGCAGGTGATGGTGGTGGTGCGGATGACCAGGTCCACCTCGCCGGCCTTGACCGCGTCGATCCGGCGGGCGGTCGGGACGGCCTTGAAGGTGATCTTGTCGGGGTCGCCCAGCAGGGACTTGGCGATGGCGTGCGCCAGGTCGATGTCGAAGCCCTCGATGGTGCCGGTCTGCGGGTTGCGGTAGCCCCAGTGGTAGCTGTTCTGGTCGACGCCGACCACCAGGGTGCCGCGTTCCCGGATCTTCTTGATCTTCGGGCCGCCGGGGTCCTTCGCCGGGGGCACGCTCCTGGTCGTGTCGCAGGTGTCCGCCGCCGGCGCCAGCTCCGGCGCCCGGGCGGCGGTCACCGGACCGGCGCCGCCGGCCGCCCCCGCCGAACCGCCCGCGCCGAGCACCCCGGCCGCCAGCGCGACCGCGGCCACCAGGGCCCTGGCCCGTACCGTGCGCATCATCGTCCCCACCCCCTAGCGGTAGTCGGCCAGTCGGCGGCCGATGCCCCGGAACACGCCCGCGGCGCAGGCGACGGCGAGGACCGCGGCCCCCACCGCCAGTGCGGCGAGTTCGGTGTCGACCCCGTCGACCGCCGTCCTGAACGCGGCCTGCTCGACCGCCGCGGCCTGTCCCAATTGCTGTTCCAGCGCCTCGAACGCGGCCTGCGCCGAGTCGCTCCGGCCCGCCCCCACGGTGCCCTGCAGGGCGGCGTCGTAGTCGCCCGCGGCCTCCTTGCCGGCCGCCTGCCCGTGCCGGGCCTGCCAGGTGTCGAGCTGCTTGCGGGCCTCGTCCAGCGGGCCCGCCGCGCCGGCCGGGGCGAGCTGCCGGGCGCGGCCGAGGGCGCCCCCGGTCCGGTCCGGCTGCTCGCGCCCGCCGGCCAGGTCGGTGAGGACGGTGTCCCACTGCGCGGTGTACTTGTCGCTGGATCCGCGCGAGACCAGGTTGAGGTTCTCCGCGGCGCGGGCCTGGAGCACCTCGGTCCTGGCCTGGTCGAGGGCGCGCAGCGGCTGCGCGCCGGCGGTGCGGCTGTCGGCCAGCGAGGAGGCGGCCGACAGGCCGCCGGCCAGCAGCCAGAGCGTGGCGGCCAGCATCGCTGCGCTCGCCGCGACCAGCCCGGGGTTGAACACCCGGTTGGTGCGCCGCAGCAGCAGCACCTGGTGGCGCAGCAGCGCCGCGAGCGTCAGCACGGCGAGGGCGAACGCCGCCCACGGCACCGACCGGGCGTCGTCGTAGTCGGCGTCCAGCCGGGCGGATTCGGCGGCCACCAGCTTCTGCGCGTTCGGCAGCATGGTGTCCTGCATCAGGCCCGAGGCGTACCGCAGGTAGGCGCCGCCGAGCGGCAGGCCCTGCCGGTCGTTGGCCCGGGCGGTCTCCACCAGCCCGGCGTACTGCGGGAGTTGCTGGTTCAGTTCGGAGATCCAGCGCTGGGTGTCGGCCGAGTCGCCGCCGTGGGCGGCGGCCTGGGCGAGCAGCCGGGCGGCGGTCGCCAGGTCGTCCTGGTAGCGCTGGCGGACGGCCGGCGGCTCGTTGCCCGCCAGCAGGAAGCCGGTGGCCGCGGTGGTGTCGGCGTCCGCCAGTGACCGGTAGATCTCCGCCGTGTCCTGGCTCAACGGCCCGCTGCGGTGGGCCACCTGGCCCGCGGCGGTGGAGCGGTCGGCGACCTGCCAGGCGGTCACCAGGCCGAACAGCAGGGCCAGCGTGGCCAGGACCGCCGCGGCCAGCCGCAGCCGCCCCGGCGGGGTGTCCACCGCCTGCCGCAGGAACCCGAGCCGGCCGGGCCCGCGTTCCGTCGTGCCGGGCTCCGCCACCTGCGCGGACGCCCGTTCCCCCGAGATCACTGGTGTCGCCACCGCCCCGCCCTCCCCTGTGGCCGCCCCGCGAGCGGGGCCCGACCCGATGCCAGCAGTATGTCTGCGGGCACCGACGAGTACACCTGAGTTGTGCCGGACTTGAGCTTCGGACCGGTCCGCCCGCCGTTCGGGCCGCCGGACCGGGTCCGCTGCCGCTCCGCCTGCTGTCGACGCGGTGCCACCCCCCGGTGGTTCCGCCCCCTGGCCATCGCCCCTCCCTCGGCGCCCCCCGTAGCATGGGGCGCATGCAACTGATCGGTACCGTCGCCGCTGACCGCCCGCTGCTCGTCGTCGCAGTCCAGGAGGAGGCGGCCTACCTCGACGGCCGCTTCCCGGTCCTGCTCACCGGGATGGGGAAGATCAACGCGACCGCCGCGCTGGCGACCGTGCTGGCCCGCGGCGACCGCCCGTCCGAGATCGTCAACCTCGGTACCGCCGGTGCGCTGAAGTCCGGCTGGGCGGGCACCCACCAGGTGGCCCGGGTGCTGCAGCACGACCTCGACGCCCGGGTGCTGCGGCAGCTGACCGGCCGCAGCTTCGGCGGCCCGATCGAGCTCGGCGACGGTCCGGGCCCGGTGCTCGCCACCGGTGACCTGTTCGTCTCCGACCCCGAGGCCCGCGACCGGCTGGCGCAGAGCGCCGACCTGGTCGACATGGAGGGCTACGCGCTGGCCAACGTGGCCGAGCGGGCCGGGGTGCCGATCCGGCTGATCAAGCACGTCAGCGACGAGGCCGGCGCGGGCGCCGACCGGACCTGGCGCGAGTCGGTGGACGCCTGCGCGAAGATCCTCGCCGACTGGGCCCACACCCGGCTCTGACCGGCGGCCGGCCGGGCGCCCCGGGGCGCCCGGCCGGGTCCGGCTCAGGCCGCGATCTGCTCGCCGGTCAGCGCCGGGACGAACTGGTCCAGTTCGGCCCGCCAGTAGCGGGCGACGTTCAGCCGGGTCGGCTTCTGGTCGCCCGGGAAGCTGAACCGCAGCGAGCTCCACAGGGTCCGCCGGCGCACGTCGGAGACCAGCCCGCGGGCCTGCTCCAGCGGGATGACGTGGACCAGCTCCTTGGGCTTGTTGGCCAGCCGGCCCGCCCGGTGCACCACGACCACGCGCTCGGTCAGCGTGACGAAGTAGTACTTCACGAAGAACTGGCCGATCAGGCCCAGCTCGTTCATGATCCACGGGCTCGGCCCGGTGATGGTGTGGAAGGTGACCACGGGGCGGTCGTTCGGCTCGATCGCTGCGATCGCCTGGGCGACCTGCTCCTGCATGGTGGACTTGCGGATCGCCATCTGGCGTGTGCTCCTGGGCTGTTCGGGCACCGGAGGCGGTGCTGCTCGGAGCGGGGACAGTACCGGTGGTCGAACACCTGCCTCAACGGCCAAAGCGGGCATCTTGCCGGAACATCCAAAATTCATCCGGCCGCAACCGGGCGGTGGGGTGTCACCCACCGTCCCGGGTGCGGCCGGACGGACCCGCGCGGCGCCTCCCGGCGGACCGTCAGCCGAGCGTGACCGGCTGCGCGGCGGCCGCCGCCAGCACCGCCCCGGTGGTGACCACCTTGGCGAACCGCATGGTGTGCAGCGCGGCCGCGGTGGCCCGGGAGAGCTCGGCGGCCGGGATCGACTCGCCGTCCGGGCCGGCCATCGCGAAGGTGTGCATCGCGTCGATCGGGAAGACCACGTCGTAGCCGAGGTTGCCGCCCATCCGCGCGGTGGTCTCGTTGCAGACGTTGGTCATGATCCCGATCATGACCAGCTGGGTGGCGCCCCGCGCCCCGAGCCAGGCGTGCAGGTCCGGCGTGCCGTAGAAGGCGCTGTTCACGGTCTTGGTGACGTGCAGGTCCGGGGTGACCGCGGCCGCCACCGGCTTCAGCTCGTAGCCCGGCGTCCCGGGGGTGAGCGGGCCGCTCGCGGAACGGTGCTGCACCGTCACCACCGGACGCCCGGTCGCCTGCCAGACCTCGATCAGCTCGCCGATCCGCTGCTCGGCCTCCGGGTTGTCCCGCTCGCCCCAGTACTCGTACTCCTCGAAGCCCTGCTGGACGTCGATCACCACCAGGACGGCGTCGGCGGCGAGTTCGAGCGGGGCGTTGAATGCGCTGGTGTTCGTCATGGCTCCATCCTGCGGGCGGTGCCCGCCCCGCCGTGATGGGCAGAAACGACTACCATCGATATGATCCTGCCATGCGCACCGTGGGCTGTCCGATCTTCGACGGGGTACGGGCCTTCGACTACGCCGTGATCGGCGAGGTCTGGTCCAACCGGCTCTCCCCGGCCGGCCTGCCCGTCTTCGACCTGCGGGTCTGCGGGCCCGACCGGCGGCCGGTCCGGCTCGGCGGCGGCCTCGAACGCCGGCCGGACGACGCATTCCCCGGCCTGCTCGACTGCGACCTGATCGTCGTCCCCGGCGTCACCGACCCGTTCGCCCCCGCCGACCCCCGGCTGCTCGACGTGCTGCGCGAAGCCCACGCCCGGGGCATCCCGGTCGCCTCGCTGTGCGCGGGCGCGTTCGTCCTCGCCGAGGCCGGACTGCTGGACGGCCGCCGGGCCACCACCCACTGGTGGCTCACCGACGACCTCGCCCGGCTCCACCCGGCGGTGAACGTCGACCCCGAGGTGCTGTTCACCGGCGACGGCGAGGTCTGGACCTCGGCCGGCGTCGCCGCCGGCATCGACCTGTGCCTGCACCTGGTGCGCACCGCCCACGGCCAGCAGACCGCCGCCGCCATCGCCCGCTCGATGGTCACGGCCCCGTTCCGCTCCGGCGGGCAGGCCCAGTTCATCCCCTCCCCGGTCCCGGTGGCCGACGCCGACGACCCGCTCGCGGCCGTGCGCACCACCGTCCTCGGCGGCCTCGACACCCCCTGGACGGTGGCCCGGATGGCCCGCCTCGCGGTGATGTCGGAACGCACCTTCGCCCGCCGCTTCGCCGCCGCCACCGGCAGCCCCCCGCTGCGCTGGCTGCTGGAGCAGCGGGTACTGGCCGCCCAGCGGCTCCTGGAGGAGAGCGACCTGCCGGTCGACGAGATCGCCGTCCGCTGCGGCTTCGGCTCCGCCGTCTCGCTGCGCCCGGTGTTCACCCGCCGGGTCGGCCTCGCCCCGCGGGAGTACCGGCGCTCCTTCCGCGGCCGCGACCAGGCCTGACCCGGGCCTGACCCGGGCCTGACCCGGGAGGATCCGGGCCTGACCCGGGAGGACCCGGGACGACCCCGCCGGGGGCGCCGGCAGGCTGCCCGCCCCGCCCCGCCCCGCACGGCCGGGTGCGTGTGCGTGGGCGTGCTGCGCCCGGGGTTGCGGCCCGAGCCGGTCACGTCGCGCATCGCGGCCGCCACCCGCTCCGGCCCAGGGCCGGGCCGTCCGGCAACGGCGTCCCGGACGGAAGCCGGCTGCGTCCGGCGGGCCCGGCCGTGCGCGTCGGCCGCCGGCCCGCGGTGCCGCGGGGAGTGCCGGGGCGGACAGGCACCCGCCGCCGGCGCCGGGGGTGTGCGGACCCCGGTGGCGCCGGCGGCGGGTGGTTCGGGTGGGTGGTCCGGGTCGGGGCCGCGGACCACCCCGGTTCAGGCGGCGACCGGGCTGGTGCTCGGGTACGCGGCCCGCAGCCGGTGCTGGACCTCGGGGCCCGCGCCGAGGTGGTCGAGGCCGAGCAGGGCGGCGCCCAGGACCGGCGGGGCGACCACGATCCGGGTCTCGGCGAGCGGGGCGGCCGCGGCCAGCCGGGCCGTCAGGTTGTCGATCAGCAGCGGGTGGCGGGCGGCCAGCACGCCGCCGCCGAGCACCACAGGGGTGGGCTCGCCCAGCAGGTCGAGCCGGGTGAGGGCGACGACGGCGAGCCGGGCGATCTCGTCGGCCTGGCGGTCGACCAGGTCGAGCGAGGTCCGGTCGCCGGCCTCCGCGGCGGCGAACAGCACCCGGACGATCTCGTGCAGCCGCCCCCGGTCCAGTCCGCCGAGGTGCATGGTCTCGGCGACGGCGGTGGCGCTCGGCAGCCCGAAGTGCCGGGCGATGGCGCCGGCCAGCGCGGTGGGCCCGCCGCGGCCGTCCTCGGCGCGGGTGGCGTGCCACATCGCCTCGGCGGCCAGCCCGCCGCCGCCGCCCCAGTCGCCGGTGAGGTGGCCGAGCGCGGGGAAGCGGGCGGTGCGCCCGTCCGGCAGCAGGCCGACGCAGTTGATGCCGGCGCCGCAGACCACGGCGACCCCGCGCGGGCCGTCGGTGCCGGCCCGCAGCAGGCCGAAGGTGTCGTTGGCGACGTGGCCGGTCAGCCCCCAGCGCCGGGCCTCGATGGCGGCGTGCAGCCGCTGCTCCTCGATCGGCAGGTCGGCGTTGGCCAGGCAGGCGCTGACGTGCGTGGTGAACGGGGTGCCCGGGCTCAGCCCGGCCTGCAGGGCGGCCTCCTCGACCAGCGGGGCGAGCCCGTCGACGGCCTGTTCGGCGCCGTCGAGCTGGGGCTGGAAGCCGCCGCCGCGGGCCGAGCCGAGGACGGTGCCGTCCGCGGCGACCAGCGCGACGTCGGTCTTGCTGTTCCCGGCGTCGATGGCGAGGACGCCGGGGAGCTGTTCCTCCTGACGGTGGTTCATCGGTTCCCCCCGGGGTGGTGCGCGGTGGTCATCTGCCCTCACGCCCAGCTCAGGTGGGAGCGGTTGTGGGCGATCAGCCGGTCGGTGAGCCGCTCGGCCAGGTCGAACTGCCCCACCAGCGGGTGGGCGAGCAGCGCGTCGAAGACCCGGTCGCGGCCGCCCTCGAGCGCGGCGTCCAGGGCGAGCCGCTCGTACGCGGTGACGCCCGCGATCAGGCCGGCGTAGAGCGGTTCGACCGGTCGCTGGGGGAGCGGGCGCACGCCGGTGGGGCCGACCTCGGCGGGGACCTCGATCACCGCGTCGTCGGGCAGGAACGGCAGGATGCCGTCGTTGCGGGTGTTGACGACCTGGACGCTGGTGCCGCCGTCGGTGCCGAGCAGGGCGGAGATCAGCTGGACGGCGGCCTCGGAGTAGAACGCGCCGCCGCGCTTGCCGAGCAGTTCGGGCTTGGTGTCCAGGGCCGGGTCGGCGTACATCTCCAGCAGCTGCCGTTCGATGGCCGCGACCTCGGCCGCGCGCGAGCCCGTGGCCTTGAGCTCCTCCACCACCTGGTCGTGCTGGTAGAAGTAGCGCAGGTAGTACGAGGGCACCACGCCGAGGCGGCGGATCACCGGCAGCGGCAGGTGCAGGTCCTCGGCGATCTGCCCGCCGAAGCCGGCCAGCAGGTCGGGCAGCACCTCGCGGCCGGCGGTCGCGCCCGGCGCGTCCAGCAGGGTGACGCCGCGCTCCCAGGTGAGGTGGTTGAGCCCGACGTGGTCCAGGCGCACCAGCTCCGGGTCCACGCCCAGGTGGGCGGCGAACTTCCGCTGGAAGCCGATGGCGACGTTGCACAGGCCGACGGCCTTGTGGCCGGCCTGCTGAAGGGCCCGGGTGACGATGCCGACCGGGTTGGTGAAGTCGACGATCCACGCGTCGGGGCTGGCCCGGCGGACCTGCTCGGCGATGTCGAGCACCACCGGGACCGTGCGCAGCGCCTTGGCGAGGCCGCCGGCGCCGGTGGTCTCCTGGCCGACGCAGCCGCACTCCAGCGGCCAGGTCTCGTCCTCGTTGCGGGCGGCCTGCCCGCCGACCCGCAGTTGCAGCAGGACGGCGTCGGCGCCCTGGACCCCGGCGGCGACCTCGGTGGCGGTGCTCACCCGGGCGTCGTGGCCCTGCTTGGCGAAGATCCGGCGGGCCAGGCCCGCGATCAGCTCCAGCCGGTCGGCGGCCGGGTCGATCAGGACGAGTTCGCCGACCGGGAGGGTGTCCCTCAGCCGGGCGAAGCCGTCGATCAGCTCCGGGGTGTACGTGGAACCGCCGCCGACGATTGCCAACTTCAGTGCGGACATCAGCCCTTGACCCCTGTCAGTGTGACGCCTTCGATGAAGGCCTTCTGCGCGAAGAAGAACAGCACGAGCACCGGGGCCGTCACGAGCAGCGTGGCGGCCATGGTGAGGTTCCAGTTGGTGTGGTGGGCGCCCTTGAACGACTCCAGGCCGTAGCTGAGCGTCCAGGCGCCGGCGTTCTCGCTGGCGTAGATCTGCGGGCCGAAGTAGTCGTTCCAGCAGTAGAAGAACTGGAACAGCGCGACCGCCGCGATGGCGGGCTTCGCCATCGGCAGCACCACCCGCAGCAGGGTCCGCAGGTCGCCGCAGCCGTCGATCCGGGCGGCCTCCAGGTACTCCTTGGGGATGGTCAGCAGGAACTGCCGGAGCAGGAAGATGGAGAACGCGTCGCCGAAGGCCATCGGGATGATCAGCGGCCAGAGCGAGCCGGTCAGGTGCAGCTGCTTGGCCCAGAACAGGTACATCGGGATGACGGTGACCTGCGGGGGCAGCATCATCATCGAGATGACCGCCATCAGGGCCAGGTTGCGGCCGCGGAAGCGGAACTTGGCCAGCGCGTAGGCGACCGGGAGGCTGGAGAGCACGGTCAGCGCGGTGCCGGCGGCGGCGTACAGCAGGGTGTTGCGCCACCAGGTGAGGAAGCCCGGGGTCTGCCAGACCTTGCTGTAGTTGCCCCAGTGCCACTCGGTGGGCCACAGGTCGGCGGTGAGCGCCTGCCGGTCCGACATCACCGAGGTGAGCAGCACGAAGACGAAGGGCAGCAGGAAGAACAGCGCGGCGGCGATGGCGAGCGAGTGCACGGCCACCCAGTGCAGGGCGGCGCGGCGCCGGGCCGCCTTGGCGGCGGTGGACCCGGCCCGGACGGGCAGGCGCACGGCGGAAGTGAGGGTCATGGCTCAGTCCTCGTCGATGAAGCCGGACTTGCGGCGCAGCAGCAGCGACGTGAAGGCCATCGAGATGGCGAACAGGATCACGGCGACCACGCAGGCCGAGCCGGTGTCGAAGCGCTGGAAGCCGAGGTTGTAGACCATCTGCGGCAGGGTCCAGGTGGATCCGTGCGGGTAGCCGGGTTCGAACTGCTGGCCGGAGCCGCCGATCACGCCGCTGGCGACCTTCCCGGCGACGATCGCCTGGGTGTAGTACTGCATGGTCTGGATGACGCCGGTGACCACGGCGAACATGACGATCGGCGAGATGTTCGGGAAGGTCACGTAGCGGAACTTCTGCAGCGGCCCGGCGCCGTCGAGTTCGGCGGCCTCGTACTGCTCCCTGGGGACGTCCAGCAGCGCGGCCATGAAGATCACCATCAGGTCGCCGATGCCCCACATGGCGAGCATGGTCAGGGCGGGCTTGGACCAGCCGGGATCGGTGAACCAGCCGGGCTGGGGCAGTCCGAGTTCGCCGAGCAGGTGGTTGACCGGCCCGGTGCCGGGGTTGAGCAGGAAGGCGAAGGCCATCGTGGCGGCCACCGGCGGGGCCAGGTACGGCAGGTAGAAGGCGGTCCGGAAGAACCCGGCGCCGGTCTTCACCTTGGTGATCAGCAGGCCGATGCCGAGGCCGAAGGCGACCCGCAGGGTGACCATCACCAGGACCAGCCAGAGCGTGTTGCCCAGGCCCGTCCAGAACGACGGGTAGTGGTTCAGGACGTAGTCCCAGTTCTTCAGGCCGTTGAAGGTCGGGGCCGTGAAGCCGTCGTACTTCATGAAGGAGAAGTAGACGGTGGAGACCAGCGGGTAGGCGAAGAAGACGCCGAAGCCGATCAGCCAGGGGGAGAGGAAGGCGGCGGTGCGGGCCGCCTCCCGGCGGCGCTTGGTGCGCAGCGCCGCCGGGACGGGGGTACCGGCGGTGGCCATCGGGGTCACTTCGCCTGGTCGATCGCGGCGTCGATCTCCTTGGCCGTGGCGGCCAGGCCGGCCTTCAGGTCGGTCTGCCTGCCGGCCTCGAACTCGTAGCCGAGGTTCTGCATGGACACCTGGTAGGCGCCGCCGTTGACGCTGGCGGGGGTGGTGCCGGAGTTCGGGTTCTTGGCGATGTCGATGAAGGTGCGGAAGTTGGCGTCGGCGTCCAGCTTCGGCGAGTTCAGCGCCGCGAGGGTGCTGGGCACGTTGTGGATGGCGTTGGCGAAGGAGACCACCGCGTCGGTGTCGGTGGTCAGGTACTTCACCAGCTCCCAGGAGGCGGTCTGCTTCTTGCTGCCCTTGGCGATGCCGATGATGGTGCCGGTCTGGTAGCCGCGGCCGTAGCTGGCGGCCTGGTCGTCGGGCACCGGGAACGGTGCGGTGGCCCACTCGAAGTCGGGCTTGTCCTCGGCGAGGGAGGCGGTGCGCCACTCGCCGTCGATGGCCATCGCCACCTGGCCGGTGGTGAAGGGGTTCTTGGCGCTGAACTCGTCGCCGAAGCCGGTGCGGTACTTCTCCAGCTTGTCGAAGCCGCCCAGCTTGTCGACCAGCCCCTTCTGCCAGGTGTACATCGCGGCGACCTTGGGGTCGGTGGCGATGTCGGACCTGCCGTCGGCGCCGAAGTAGCCGGGGCCGTACTGGCCGAGGAAGTGCGAGGGGGTGGACTCGTAGCCGTGGTAGTTCGGCATGAAGCCGAGCTGCTTGAAGCCGTCGCCGTCGGCCACGGTCAGTTTGACGGCGTCGGCCTCGAACTCGCTGAAGGTCTTCGGCGGCGCGGTGATCCCGGCCGCGGCGAAGGCGGTCTTGTTGTAGTACAGGCCGTAGGCGTCGCCGAGCAGCGGCAGCGAGCACTGGTTGCCCTGGAACCGGCTGTACTGGAGCATCGCGGCCGGGAAGGTGGTGGCCGGGTCGATGCCGTCCTTCTGCAGCATCGGCTTGAGGTCCGCCCAGACCCCGGCCGAGCAGAACTTGCCGACGTTGTCGGTGGTGAACGAGGAGACCACGTCGGGGGCGGCGTCGCCGCCGGCCCGCAGCGCCTGCTCGCTCTTGTCGTCGGCGATGTTGCCGACCACCTTGACGTGGATGTTCGGGTGCAGCTTCTCGAAGGCGGCCACGTTGTCGGCGATCGCCTTGACCTCGTTGTCCTGGCTCCAGCCGTGCCAGAAGGTGATGGTCACGTCCTGGCCGGCGGCCGAACCGTCCTGGCCGCCGGCCGCGTTGGTGCCGGTGCAGGCGGTGGCGAGCAGGGCCAGGCAGGCGGTGGAGGTCAGGGCGGCGAGCGCGCGGCGCGTTCTGCGGGTGATGTCCACTGGTGGGTTCTCCTGGAGGTACGGGGGCAGGCGGCATGGCCCGTCGGCCCGTGCGTGGGGGTGCCTTCGGTGGTGGTCGGGTGGGCCGCGGCCCCGAGGGGGAGCCGCGGCGGCTGCGGCTTCATGGCTGGTCGGCGGTGGCCCGGGGTCAGTGCGTCGAGAAGGCGGCGTCCCGGGCGGTGGCGAGGGCGAGTTGCAGGGCGCCGTGCAGGACGGGGGAGCCGGGGACGCCGCTGGAACGCACCTCCGGCCGGGGGATGGAGATCCTGGCGAGCGACTCCTGGACCAGCTCGCGCAGCCGTTCGCCGCCGGCCGTCGGGATGCCGCCGGCCAGCACCAGCAGCTCGGGGTCGACCACGGAGACGATGGCGGCGAGGCCGACCGCGAGCCGGTCGGCGAGGACGGCCAGGAACTCCTCGCCGCCGGGCGTCCCCGGCGCCAGGGCGACCGCGGCCTCCGCGGTCGGTGCGCCCAGCCCGTGCTCGCGGGCCAGCGCCAGGACGGCGGGGGCGCCGGCCAGTTCCTGGAAGCCGCCGGAGTTCTTGCGGCGGACGTCGTGGACGACCGGGGAGCCGGGCACCGGCATGTAGCCGACCTCGCCGGCGCCGCCGGTGAAGCCGCGGTGCAGCCGGCCGGCGATCACGATCGCGGCGCCGATGCCCTCCTCGGCCCAGAGCAGTACGAAGTCCTCGCTGCCGCGGGCGGCGCCGGCGGCCTGTTCGGCGATGGCGGCCAGGTTGACGTCGTTCTCGATGGTGACCGGCGCGCCGATCGCCCCGGTGAGTTCCGCGACCAGCCGCGGTGAGTGCCAGCCCGGCAGGTGGGAGGCGTACCGCAGCTTGCCGGTGACCGGGTCGAGTGCGCCGCCGATGCCGAGCACCACCTGGTGCAGGCTGCCCTCGGCGAGCCCGGCCGCGGCCACGGTGCGGGCGAGTGCCTCGGCGACCCGCGGCACGGTCCCGGCGGCGGGCCAGCCCTTGGTGGGCACCTGCTGCTCGGCCAGCGTGTTGCCGGTGATGTCGGCGACCGCGATCCGGATGTGGGTGGTGGTCACGTCCAGCCCGGCGACGTATCCGGCGGCCGGGTTGACCTGGTACAGCTGCGCGTTCGGCCCGGGGCCGCCGGCGGTGGTGCCGACCGGGACGACCAGTCCGGCGGTCTCCAGCCGGGCCAGCAGCTGGGAGGCGGTGGGCTTGGACAGGCCGGTCAGGGTGCCGATCTGGGTGCGTGAGAGCGGGCCGTTGGCCAGCAGCAGTTCGAGCGCGGCGCGGTCGTTGATGGCGCGCAGCAGGCTGGGGGTGCCGGCCAGCGGCGAGCGGGAGCGGGTGTTGTCGGTCACGGCCCGATCCTCCTCTGCCGACGGGGGGCTGTGCTGCCCGGGGCTGGTTGCCAGGTGAACTGTTAGGAAAGTTTCCAATTCCTTGGGAGGACCGTAGATCCCGGCCCGGCCGGGTGTCAATGGCCCTGCCGCGCCCGATCCGCGAACGTGCCCGGAAAAGCCCGGAGCCCCGCTCCCCACGAGGGGGAACGGGGCTCCGGGCCGACGGCCCGCGGCGCTCAGCCGCCCGCGGGCGCGGCGCCGTCCGGCGCCTGCGGCGGGATCGGCTTGGCCGCCAGCGACCGCAGCGAGCCCGGGTCGGCCAGCACCGACGGCGGCAGGATGTCCACGGCCGGCGCGGCCGCGGCCACGGCCGCCGGCGCCGGCTCCTCCTTCAGCTTCACCCCCGCGAGGTCGAACGCCGCCTTCAGCCGCAGCCGCAGCGTGCGCGAGATCAGCGCCGCGTTCCCCGGCGAGCAGCGCGCCTCCAGCCGCAGCACCACCGAGTCCGCCGCCACCGACTCCACGCCCAGCACCTTCACCCGGCCCCAGATCAGCTCGTCGAACGGGGACTCCTTGGTCAGCTGCGCCGCGGTCTCGGCGATCAGCGCCTCGACCCGCTCCAGGTCCTCCCGGTAGCCGACCTGGACGTCCACGGCGGCGGTCGCCCAGCCCTGGCTCATGTTGGCGATCCGCTTCACCTCGCCGTTGCGGATGTACCAGATCTCGCCGCCGGTGCCGCGCAGCTTGGTCACCCGCAGGCCGACCTCCAGCACCGTGCCGGTGGCCACCCCGGTGTCGATCTCGTCCCCGACGCCGTACTGGTCCTCCATGATCATGAAGACCCCGGACAGGAAGTCGGTCACCAGGTTGCGGGCGCCGAAGCCGATCGCCACACCGGCGACACCGGCGCTGGCCAGCAGCGGCGCCAGGTTCACCCCGAGGGCGGAGAGCACCATCAGCGCGGCGGTCCCCAGGATGGTGAACGAGGCCACGCTGCGCAGCACCGAGCCGATCGCCTCCGAGCGCTGCTGGCGGCGCTCGGTGTTGACCATGCCGCTGTTGGCCAGCAGCCCGCCCAGCCGGCCGAGCTCGGCCTCGGCCTCCGAGGGGCGGCCCATCCGGGCGATCAGCTTGTCGATCAGCTTGCGGACCATCGCCCGCAGCACCAGGGCCAGCAGCACGATGAACAGGATCCGCAGCGCACCCTCGACCCAGCCCTGCCAGTTCGCGTCGAGCCAGCTCGCGGCCTGTTTGGTCGAGCTGCTCACCTCGTCCGCGCTGGTCGGCAGGGTGAACGTCAGCGACGGCGAGGCGGGGGCGGGTGAGGGGGTGGCGTCAGCGAGCAGGCTGACCGGGGCGGACCGAACCACGTGCAGGGCTTCCTTCCGGGCGGGAGCAGTAACGGGCCGCCCGGCCGGGGCGGACCGTTCCCGCAACCCTAGCGGCCGATCCCCGCCCGGGCGGACGCGCCGTCAGCCGGCCGGACTCCCCTGCACCCGCTCCCACCAGGCATCCCGGGTGCAGGGGAGGCGACGGTTGGGCATACCGGGTATGACGGAACGCACACCGGCGTGCGTGGATAGCAGCACTGTCCGTTACCGAACGATCTGTTAGGAAGGAAATGGTGGCGCCACACGAAGACGTAAGGCGACACTGGGGGAGATCGCGCTCAAAATGCGCGGTCACCCGCTCGTCCCGGCGCGAGCCACGCGCCGCAGGCGTCCAAGGAGGCCTCCGTGCCGCATGTCCTGGTCCTCAACGCGTCGTACGAGCCACTCGGCGTCGTATCGATGCGCCGCGCACTCATCCTGGTCCTCAGTCACAAGGCGGTCTGCCTGGAGGACTCCGGAATCACTCTGCACAGCGCCACCAGCGCCGTCCCGGCGCCGTCCGTCGTCCGACTGACCCGTTTCGTCCGGGTCCCCTACCGCGGGCCCGTCCCGCTCACCCGCCGCGCACTGTTCGCCCGTGACCACGGGCGCTGCGTCTACTGCGGGGCCGCCGCCACCAGCGTCGACCACGTCATCCCGCGCAGCCGGGGCGGCCAGCACCGGTGGGACAACGTGGTCGCGGCCTGCCGCCGCTGCAACCACACCAAGGCCGACCGGCACCTCACCGAACTCGGCTGGCGGATGAAGCACCCCCCGGCCGCGCCGAGCGGCCTCGCCTGGCGGGTGATCGGCACCGGGATCAAGGACCCGCGCTGGCGCCCCTACCTGGAGCCGTACGGCGGTCTCGACCAGCTGCACCAGCAGCTGAGCGGCTTCGAGCACCACGACCATACCGACACCGGGGGCGTCCTGCCGGGCCCGCACGGCCGGTCCCGCCCCATCCGCCGCGGTGAGCAGCCCGAGCCGCTCTCCGCCTGACAGACAAGGGCCTGCCCGACACATCAATCGGTACGCCTCATGGGCCGCCTGTGCACCCCCAGCGGGAGCGCAGGCGGCCCGCCGTCTGCCCCGGGGACCCCGACACGGCGGTCGCGCCCGGCGCACGGAAGCTCACCAGGGCGCGCGGAGCCTCCCGCACGCCGCAGCCGGACCGCAGTCGGCCCGCCGGAGGGCTCCCGGGGGCCGCCCGGGTGTCACGGCGTGACCGCGTAGGCCTCCACGCCCCAGAGCGAGTAGCCGTAGGCGGTAGCCCTGGCCACGCCCTGGACCCGCAGGTACTGGGTGTCCGGGGCGTCGAAGCGCACCGTCTCGGTGCCGCCGGTGCTGTCGTCCACCACGGCCGCGGTGGTCCAGGTGACACCGTCCGGCGAGGTCTCCAGCCGGTACGCGGAGGCGTACGCCTCCTGCCAGTGCAGTACCGCCGAGCCCAGCCGGACCTTCTGCGGCAGCTTGATCTGCACCCACGCGTCGTCCGTCGCCTTGGCGGACCAGCGGGTCTTCGGGTCGCCGTCGGTGACCGCCGAGGCGGGCTGGGACGCCGACGCGTCGCCGGAGGAGCTGGCGGTGCCGGTCCTGGCCAGGTCCGGGCCGCCGGTCGGCGGCACCACGTGCACCTGGAGCACCTGGCGCACGGTCAGCGTCCCCACGGTGAAGGTGATCGGCACCTGGTAGGTGCCCGAGGGCGTGGTCGCCGCCGCGGTGACCAGCACCGGGGACCCGACCTTCGCGCCGCGCGGCACCGTGACGGCCCCCGCCGGGGTCACCGTCAGCCCCTGGGCGACGGCCGGCACCTCGGCCTTCAGCTGGCCGGCCGCGCCCTCCGGGCGGCCCGCCTCCAGCACGGCCTTGGTCTGCGCCGGGGCCGTCTGGCCGGCCACCACGTCGAGGGTGGCGGCGGACAGGCTGAGCCGGGCGGCCGGGACGTCGGCGTACCAGGGGATGATCTGGTTGACCACGGGGGCCTCGCCGCCCGGCTCCCAGACCAGCCGGATCGCCTCGGCCGGGACGCCCCCGCCCGGCAGCTCGTTGTAGCCGGGCTTCACCGCGCCGATCGCCACCCAGCTGCCGTCCGGGCGCCGCACCTCGGCGGTGGCCGCGGCCCGGACCGTCGGGTCGGTGAGCACGGTCACCCGGTCCAGCGGGCGCGCCGCGCCCAGCTCGACGGTCAGCGGCGCGGTGGCGCTGTTCGGCGCGCCGGCCGCCCGCCAGGCGGTGTCCGGGTCGCCGTCCAGTACGGCCGCCGCGGAGGAGCCCGGTGCGGCGGGCGGCGCGCTGACGCTCGCCGGGCTGTCACCGGGCGCGGCCACGGTGAACTCGCGGATCGCCACCGCGGTCTTCTGCCCGGCGGTGGCCCGCAGCCGGACGGCCTTGGCGACCGTGCCCGCCGGGGCGTCCACCGAGATGCTCTGCTGGTTGTGCACCCGGGCCAGCTGGCGCCAGCCGCCCGACCCGGTGGAGTACTCCAGCACCGCGTCGCGCAGGTAGTCCCCGGCCGCGGCGGCCGCGTCCGGGCCGTCGCCCCACGACCCCATCAGGACGGTGACCCGGCCGATCGGCCGGGCGGTGCCCAGGTCCAGTCCGACGGTGTCGCCCGCGGTCGGCGGTCCGGCGCTCCAGTAGAAGGTGGAGGCGTCGCCGTCGGCCATCAGCCCCGGCACGTGGTCGTGCGCACTGCCGAAGGTGGTGGCGGCGGTCGCGCCGCCGGCGGTGATCCCGGACCAGGTGTCGGCGGACTGCACCGCCCGTTCGAGGAAGCCGTCCAGCACGCTGCCGCCGATCGTCACCGGGCTGGCGTCCAGCTGCTCGCGCAGGCTGCGCAGCCGGATCCGGTCGTCCCAGGCGGCGTTGCCGTCCCCGCCGCGCTGGGCCACCAGCATGTCGACGGCGGCCTGCCCGGCCTGCCCGTACGCGGCGAGCTTGGCCAGCCACGGGCCGGTCTCGGGGCCGATCGCGTCGCCCGACAGCACCTGCGGGGCCGAGGTCATGGTGGCGAACGCGTCCCGCAGCGGGCCGGCCGCCTCGGTCAGCTTGGCCAGGTCGGGCGGGGTGCCGCCGGTCGGCTCCAGGACCGCCCAGAACCGCTCCAGCAGCGGCGCCAGGTAACCGGACTCCTCCCGGGACAGCGGGGAGGAGGAGCTGTTGCCGGCCAGCGCGGTGAGCGCCGCCAGCTCGGCCGGGTCGGCGGCCAGCGCGTGCAGCGCGGCGCGCCAGGAGTCCAGCGGCTGGTAGCCGTCCGGCTGCCAGCCGAAGTCCGCGGCGGTCGCCAGCGGGAGCCGGGAGGCGACCGGCTGGCTCATCGCGGCCGTCAGCAGCACCGCCGAACGCTTGGCCACCGCGGCGTCCCGGCCGGTGTAGGCGCCCAGGTAGAGCCGCTCCGGGGTGGAGTCGTTCACCGGGTAGTTGTCCATCGTCACCAGCGGCCGGCTGAACAGCGCCGCGGTGTCGTCGAGCTGGCTGCCCGCCACCTTCGCCGGGATGGCCGCCCCGCCGCTCCACGCCACCAGGACGTCCACCGGCAGCGCCGCCGCCAGCGCGCTGCGGTACGGGGTGGCGCCCTGCTTCTGGTACTCCGTCGGCATCACCGACAGCGGTGCCATCTCCGGCTGCTTGGACAGCCGCTCGCGGACCTTGCCGACCAGCCCGGCCTGCGCCTTGGCGGCGGCCGCCGGCCCGGTGCCGAAGAGCTTGCGGTCCGCCCCGCAGTGCCACTCGTCGTAGCTGGCGTCCAGGAACTGCAGCTGGAAGGAGCGGAAGCCGATCCGGCGCAGCGACTCCAGCTTGGCCAGCAGCGCGTCGACGTCCTTGCCGGAGCTGTAGCAGAACGACTGTCCGGGGTCGATCGCGTAGCCGAGGGTGACGTGGTTGGCCCGGGCCCGGGCGGCCAGCTCGGCCAGCTCCTGGGCCTGCGCCGCGGGGTAGGCCTCGCGCCAGCGGGACAGCCGGTACGGGTCGCCGCCCGGCGCGTACAGGAAGAAGTTCTGCTTGGTGCGGCCGAGGAAGTCGATCTGCGCCAGCCGCTCCGCGGCGGTCCACGGGGTGCCGTAGAAGCTCTCGGCGGTGCCGCGCACGGGGGCGCCGCTCGGCCAGTCCCGGACCGCGATGCCGGGGAAGCCCTTGGCGCCCTCGCCCTGCCCCTGGCCCGGGGCGAGCGGGGAGAGCAGCTGGCGCAGGCTCTGCGCGGCGTAGAAGGTGCCGGGGCCGTCCGCACCCGCCAGCACCACCGCGCCGTACGTGCCGCCCCCGGCGGCGGGCAGCTGCCCGGCCGCCAGGACGTACCCGCCGGCCGGCAGGCCCGCGCTGTCCTGGCCGGCGCCGCCGGCGGCGGCCAGGTCGTGCAGCATCCGGTCCGCCTGCGCGCCCGCTGCGCCCACGTACACCACCAGCGAACCGGCGGCGGGCGACGGCGCCTCCGGCATCGGCGTCACCTCGGCGGCCCCGGCGGAGGCCAGCACCTGCCGGACCACGTCGAGCGCCGCCGGGTCCGCGCCGTCACCGGTCACCAGGCTGACGGCCTGCGGTACCGAGACAGGCCGGCCGGCGGACTTGAGCTGCTGCGGGCGCGGGTACACCTGCGGGTCGGCGATCGAGCCGAGCGGGGTGACCTCGGCGGGCGCGCTGGCCACCCGCTGGTCGCCGGGCGGGGCGGCGTACCCGGGCGGCGCGGTGATCAGCAGGCCGCCGACCACGGCGGCGGCCGAGAGCGTCGCGGCCAGCTGCAGGGTGCTGCTGCGGCGGCCGGACCGGCGCTCGGCGCGCACCGAGGCGAGCAGCGGGGCGGTGCCCTTGATGTCGGCGATGAACCGGTCGGCGGCCCTGGGGGCCAGCTGGCGGGCGGTCCGGGCGGCGGTCCGGCGGGCGGCCAGCGCGGCCGGGTGCCACAGCACCTCGCGCAGGGCGGGGCTGTGCTCGATCCGGTGCCTCAGCCGCCGTCCCGCCGCCTCAGAAACGCGCGCCTGCACAGGAGCCTCCTCGCACCGAAAGCGCAGCTCACCGACCGCCGCCGCGGATCACCGAACTGCCGCACCACTCTGACCCGCCTCGGCGGCCCAGCCCACCAGCTACCTCGTCCGGTGTCAACGCCGTTGGCTTCATTGCGATGAATGTCGGAATTGTCGTCGTCTCGGCCGGCCGGGCCGGTCCCGGGGCGGCAGGGCCCGCTCCTGACCGAACCCGGTGACGGGCCTGTCCCGAGGGGCCATAGTTACCGTCACTGACGGATGTTCACGACCGGCGTGGACACCGGACCTCCTGATGGACGGTGCAGCTCGATGGGTCGACGGGTCTATCGGGCCGCCCGTGCGCGCAGCGGCGCCCTGCCGGGCGCCCTGTCCGGCTCCGCCGGGCTGGCGCTCGCCGCCCTGGCCCCCGCGCCCACCTGGTTCGGCCGAATCTCCGTCGTGCTGGCGGCCGTGCTCGGCGCGACGGCGGCCGCCCTGCTGGTACGGGCCCGGACGGTGCTGCGGATCGGCCCGGCCGGCCTGTTGCTCGCGCTCCCCGGCGCCCGCCCGGCCGCCGGGCGGATGACACTGCCCTGGCGGCACGTCAGGTCGCTGGCCTTCCGGGAGATCAGGCTCTGCGGCGTCGACGTCCCGTTCCTGACGGTCGGGTTCGCGGCCGAGGACGCCGCCGCCCCGCCCGACCTCGATCTCGGCGACGCGGACGGGATCGCGCTGGCCGGCCTCCCGGTGCGAGGCTGGGCACCGGACCTCGCCCGCGTCTCGGCCCTGCTGGCCGTGTACGCGCCCGGGCTGGAGATCCGCGGGCCACTGCCGGCGGAGCTGCGCCGCCGGGAGGAGCAGCGGGCGGCCGACGCGAGCGACCGGGCGGCTCGGCCCTGGGGGGCCGACCTCGCGGGGGTCGCCCGGTTCGGCTGGGAGTACCTCGGCGGCGCCGTCGCGTGGGTCCTGCTGGTCCTGGTGTTCTTCGGCCTGGCACAGCCGGACCTCTCCGCCCGCTTCGGCCACGGCCGGCCGGGCGTCTGGACGGTCACCGGCAGCCGCTGCGGCGCCGACGGGAGCTGCAACACCTGGGGCGACTTCGCGAGCACCGACGGCGGGCCGGCCCGCGGCCACCTCACCCTGCGGGGCGCGCCCGGCCCGCTCCCCCCGGGGCAGCGGTACGCGGCCGTCGACGTGGGCGCGCCCGAGCGGGTCTACCCGCCCGGCGGCGGTGGCGGCTGGCTGAGGAGCGGCCCGCTGGTGCTGTTCCTCGCCGCCGTACTCGCCGCCTGGCTGTGGGCGGTCCCCGTCCGGGCGGCGAAACGTTTCCTGGCCGGAACCCCGGCCGACTGACCCTTCGACCACCAGGAGCAGATCAGGTGGAATCCGGCGTATTGGTGTTCACCCAGTCCCGCGGGGAGCGGCTGCGGATCCTCGGCCTCTCACTCGTGGCCGGAGCGGTCGTGGCCCTGATCGGGTACGCGGTCCCGGGCGGCCGGGGAACCGCCGCCGCGGCCGTGGCGGTGCTGTGCGGCGTGGCAGCCCAGGCCGGGGTGTGGATGTACAACGCGGGCTCGACGTCGCTCGGTCCGGACGGTGTCCGGATGAGCCGGGGAGGGCTGATGCGGCGCTCCGTGGCCTGGGACGAGGTCGGGTCGATCGACGTGCAGGAGTCCGCCCATCCCGGCTTCGGCGTCATCAGGACGGTACAGCTGCGCACCCTCGACGGACGCGATCTGCGCATGCCCCCGCTGGAGGACGGGATCCGGCGCGGCGATCCCTCCTTCGACGACAAGTACGCCGCGATGGTGCGGTACTGGCAGTCGGTCAGGCCGGGAGCCTGGCCGCGGAAGGAGGGGACATGATGTCCGGAACGGGCCCCGGCTCCGGGGCGTTCGCCTGGACCGGGGTGGTCCTGCTGCTCGCGGGTGCGCTCCTGGCCTCCGACCTGGGCGGGGCCGCCGGGCGGCTGCTCGCCTTCCTCGGCCGGATCCTTCCCGCCCGCAGGGCCACGGCGGACACGCTCAGGTGGGTGGGGGCGGGCTGGGTGCTCGTGGGTCTGATGTTCATCGCTCCTGCCCTGCTGGGTCACTGACGGATGGTCAGTGGAGCCCGGGGCGCCGCCGCCCCGTGTCGGTCGGGGTCGCGGGCCCCCGGTACGGGTAGGACTGTGGCTGTCCGCAGCATCGGGTGCCCTTCAGACCTGTGGGAGCCGCAGAGTGGCAGCATTCCTGGACCGTGACGAGACCGGTGGCAACGGGCAGCAGGTGCCCGCCGAGGACAGTCCGGCGCCGCCGCCGGAGCTGGTCGCGCTGGCGCACGCGTACGGGGTGGACAGTACCTACGACCCGGGCAGCGGGCCGGTCCCGGTGGCACCGGACACCCTGGTCGCGGTGCTGGCCGCGCTCGGCGTGGACGCCGCCACCCCCGGGTCGGTCGCGGCGGAGCTGGAGCGGCACCGGGCCGCGCAGGCCGCCCGCCTGCTGCCGCCGTGCATCGTGGCGCGGGCCGGCCGCCGTACCGCGCTGGACGTGCCGGCCGGCGTCCGCCTGGGCATCGAGCTGGAGGACGGCGGCACCTGGACCCTGCCCACCGGCCACTCGCACTGGCTGCCCGCCGACCTCCCGCTCGGCCGCCACCGGCTCACCGCCCGGCTGGGGGAGCGCGAGGGAGCCGCCGCGCTGATCGTGGCGCCGCAGAAGGTCCCGGAGCCGTCCGGCCGCAGCTGGGGCTTCCTGGCGCAGCTCTACTCGGTGCTGTCCGGGCGCTCCTGGGGGATGGGCGACCTGGGCGACCTGGCCGAGCTCGCCCAGTGGGCGGGCAACGAGCTGGGCGCCGGCTTCGTCCAGATCAACCCGCTGCACGCGGGCCTGCCCGGGGCCCCCTCCGACCCGTCGCCGTACCGCCCGTCCTCGCGCCGCTTCGCCGACCCGGTGCACCTGCGGATCGAGGCGGTGCCCGAGCACGCGTACGCCGACCTCGGTGACCTGCCGCGCCGGGCGGCCGCGCTGCGCGAGGAGGTGCTGCGGCACGACGGCCTGATCGACCGGGACGCGGTCTGGGCGCTCAAGCGCCAGGCGCTGGAGATCCTGCACACCGTCCCGCGGGGCGTCGGCCGCGAGGCGGCGTACCGGGCGTTCGTCGCCCGCGAGGGCGAGTGGCTGGAGCAGTACGCCACCTGGTGCGCGCTGGCCGAGGTGCACGGCAGCGACTGGCACCGCTGGCCGAAGGGGCTGCGCCACCCCGGCAGCCCCCAGGTGGTCAGGGCCGGTCAGGAGTCGGCGGCGTCCGTGGAGTTCCACCGCTGGCTGGCCTGGCTGGTGGACGAGCAGCTGGGCCTCGCCCAGCAGGCGGCCGAGCGGGCCGGGATGGCGGTCGGCCTGATCCACGACCTGGCGGTCGGCGTGCACCCGGACGGCGCGGACGCCTGGGCGCTGCAGGACGTCCTGGCCGAGGGCATCTCGGTGGGCGCCCCGCCGGACGCCTTCAACGCGCACGGCCAGGACTGGGGCCTGCCGCCCTGGCGCCCGGACGCGCTCGCGGAGGCCGGCTACGCCCCGTACGCCGAGCTGCTGCGGGCCGCGGCCCGGCACGCGGGGGCGGTCCGGATCGACCACGTGATGGGCCTGTTCCGGCTCTGGTGGGTGCCGGCCGGGCAGCCGCCGACCCGGGGCGCGTACGTGCGCTACGACGCGGAGGCGATGCTCGGCGTGCTGGCGCTGGAGGCGCATCGCGCCGGGACCGCGGTGATCGGCGAGGACCTGGGCACGGTCGAGCCGGGGGTGCGCGAGGAGCTGACGGCCCGCGGCGTCCTCGGGACCTCCGTGCTGTGGTTCGAGCGGGACTGGCAGGACAAGGGCGCGATCCTGCCGCCGGAGCGCTGGCGGTCCGGCTGCCTGGCCACCCTGACCACCCATGACCTGCCGAGCACCGCGGCCCGGCTGACCGGGGAGCACGTCGAGCTGCGGCACCGGCTCGGGCTGCTGGCCCGTCCGCTCGGCGAGGAACAGGCCGAGGCGGCGGCCGAGCTGACCGAGTGGCACGCCGAGCTGATCCGGGCCGGGCTGATCGGCGCCGGCGAGGACCTCACCCCGGAGGCGCTGTACGGCTTCCTGCTCGCCACCCCGGCCGACCTGGTCGGGGTGTGGCTGCCGGACACGGTCGGCGACCCGCGTCCGCAGAACCTGCCCGGCACCTGGGACCAGTACCCGAACTGGCGGCTGCCGGTGGCGGACGCCTCCGGCTGCCCGGTCACCCTGGAGCAGCTGGCCGCCGCGCCCGGGACCGCGCGGCTGGCGGCGCTGGCGCCCCGGCACTCCGGAAGGCGGACCCCGGCGCGCGGGGCCCGGTAGGCGGCCGGTACCTTGGGAAACGTGGACAAGAGGAACGCAATGCGCGCTGGTGCGGTCTCCGCAGCGGCCACGCTGATGATGCTGATGTCGTCGCCCGCCATGGCGCTGGTCCGGGACGACGGTGACGACCCCGGGCAGAGCCTGAGCGTCGCCCAGACGCTCGGTCTGTTCGTGGCGCTCCCGATCGTGCTCTTCGCGGTGATCGCCGGCCTGTGCCTGCTGCCCACGCTCGGCAAGAACAAGAAGTAACGGCAGCCCGTACCGACGACCCCCGTCGCCTCCTCGGAGGCGGCGGGGGTCGTCGTGTCGCAGCGGCCGTCGTGTCGCAGCGGCCGTCGTGTCGCAGCGGCCGTCGTGTCGCAGCGGTCCCGTCCGGGCGGCGGCCCGGACGTTGACGGGGGGTCCGGCCCCGGGTCAGCGGGCGCCCGCCGCGCGGTCCGCCGCCTGGGCCTTCAGCGCGCGCTCGATGCCCGCGCGGGCCTCCACCACCTGCCGGCGCAGCGCCGGGGCCGGGTCGGCCGAGGCCAGCCAGGCGTCGGTGGCGTCCAGGGTGGCCTGCTCGACCTGCGAGGACGGGTACAGGCCGACGATGATCTGCTGGGAGATCTCGTGGCTGCGGGTCTCGTAGATCCCCTTGACCGCGGCGAAGTACTTGGCGGTGTAGGGGGCGAGCAGCTCGCGCTGGTCGGACTGCTGGAAGCCGCCGATGACGGCCTCCTGGACGTAGTTGGTGAGCTCGTCCGACTCCACCACCGAGGCCCAGGCCTCGGCCTTGGCGGCCGCGGTCGGGCGCGAGGCCCGGCAGCTGGCGGCGTGCTCCTGGCCGGCCGCGGTGTGGTCGCGGACCAGCTCGTCGTCGATCGCCTTGTCGTCGGCGCGGCCGGTCGCGACCAGGCGGCCGAGCAGGCTCCAGCGCAGCTCGGTGTCGACGGCCAGGCCGTCCAGCACCGTGGAGCCGTCCAGCAGGCCGGCCAGCAGCGCGAGCTGCTCGTCGGTGCGGGCGACGCCGGCCAGCGTCCGGGCCCAGGCCAGCTGGTGGTCGCTGCCGGGGGCGGCGGCGCGCAGCTGCTCCTCGGCGGCGGCGGCCCAGCGGGCCAGGCCCTGCTCGCGCCAGGCCGGGTCGGCGTAGGCGTCCAGGGCCAGCTTGACCTGGCGCTGCACCGACTGGACCACGCCGATGTCGGACTCCCGGCCGAGGCCGGACAGCGCCAGCGACAGGTAGTCGCGGGCGGCCAGCTCGCCGTCGCGGGTCATGTCCCAGGCGGAGGCCCAGCACAGGGCGCGCGGCAGCGACTCGGTGAAGCCGCCGAGGTGCTCGGTGACGACGGCCAGCGAGCCCTCGTCGAGGCGGACCTTGGCGTAGGACAGGTCGTCGTCGTTGAGCAGCAGCACGGCGGGCTTGGCGCGGCCGGCCAGCTGCGGGACCTCGGTGCGCGCTCCGTCGACGTCGAGCTCGATCCGGTCGGTGCGCACCAGCGCGCCGTCCTGCAGCTCGTAGACGCCGATGGCGATCCGGTGCGGGCGCAGCACGGCCTCGCCCTTGGCGCCGGCCGGGAGGGCCGGGGCCTCCTGGAGGACCGCGAAGGAGGCGATGGTGCCGTCGGCGGCGACCTCGAGGGCCGGGCGCAGGACGTTGATGCCGGCCGTCTCCAGCCAGGCCTTGGACCAGGTCTTCAGGTCCCGGCCGCTGGCCTTCTCCAGGGCGCCGAGCAGGTCGCTGAGGCGGGTGTTGCCCCAGGCGTGCTGCTTGAAGTAGGCGCGCACGCCCTCGAAGAAGGCGTCCTGGCCGACGTACGCCACCAGCTGCTTGAGCACCGAGGCGCCCTTGGCGTAGGTGATGCCGTCGAAGTTGACCTGGACGTCCTCCAGGTCGTTGATCTCCGCCATGATCGGGTGGGTGGACGGCAGCTGGTCCTGCCGGTACGCCCAGGTCTTCATCTGGTTGGCGAAGGTGGTCCAGGAGTTCGGCCACTTGGAGCCGGGCGCCTCGGCCTGGCAGACCGCCTCGGCGAAGGTGGCGAACGACTCGTTCAGCCACAGGTCGTTCCACCACTCCATGGTGACCAGGTCGCCGAACCACATGTGGGCGAGCTCGTGCAGGATGGTGGCGGCGCGGCCCTCGTAGGCGGCGTCGGTGACCTTGGAGCGGAACACGTACTGGTCGCGCAGGGTGACCGCGCCCGCGTTCTCCATCGCGCCGGCGTTGAACTCCGGGACGAAGAGCTGGTCGTACTTGGCGAACGGGTAGGGGAAGTCGAACTTCTCCTGGAAGTAGTCGAAGCCCTGCCGGGTGACCTCGAAGACCGCGTCGGCGTCCAGGAACTCGCGCAGCGACGGGCGGCAGTAGACGCCGAGCGGCACCCGCTGGTCGCCGTTGGCGTACTCGTCGAAGACGCCCACGTACGGGCCGGCCACCAGCGCCGTGATGTACGAGGAGATCCGCGGGGTGGGCTCGAAGGACCACACCTGGGTGTCGCCCTCGCCCGCCGGGACGGGGGTGGGGGAGTTGGAGACCACGACCCAGCCGGTCGGGGCGGTCACGGTGAACCGGAAGGTGGCCTTCAGGTCGGGCTGCTCGAAGCTGGCGAACACCCGGCGGGCGTCCGGCACCTCGAACTGGGTGTACAGGTAGGTCTCGCCGTCGACCGGGTCGACGAAGCGGTGCAGGCCCTCGCCGGTGTTGGTGTACGCGCAGTCGGCGACCACGCGCAGTTCGTTCTGCGCCTTCAGGCCCGGCAGGGCGATCCGGCTGTCGGCGAACAGGGCGAGGTCGAGCGACTCGCCGTTGAGCACGATCTCGGAGACGCTCGGCGCCACCAGGTCGATGAAGCTGTCGGCGCCCGGCGTCGTGGCGGAGAACCGGACCACGGTGGTGGACCGGAACGTGCCCCCCGCCCGGGCGGTGCCCAGGTCGAGGTCGATCTCGTACGCGTCCACGTGCAGGAGCTGGGCCCGGGTGCGGGCCTCCTCACGGGTCAAGTTGGTGCCAGGCACTCGCAGGACTCCTTTGTCAGGCTCGGATGCAGAGGCATCCTCCCATGCCGGGTCCGGCGCGGACCTGCGTATATCCGGGGTCGTGCGGGGGCGCACCCAGGTTTCGGAACGGTCCCGGTTGGCGTTTGACCCGGCGCCGGGTGGGGGGCTGAGCTTAGAGTTCAGAAGTTGAAGCTGAACAGCTGGTTGAGGGATCAACACCGCCGGGTGACGACCACCGAAGCCACGGAGCTCCGCCGCAATGGCGCGGCAGGGGCGGGGACGGTCGAGTCCCCGTGCCCTGGGAGGGTGAATCATGTCGATGGACACACCGGGATCGCAGTCGTCGCTGCACCGGGCCAACCTCGAAAGGGTCCTGCGTGCGGTGCGGATGGCCGGCTCGCTGACCCAGGCCGAGATCGCCCGTGGCACCGGACTGTCGGCCGCCACGGTGTCCAACATCGTCCGGGAGCTCAAGGAGAGCGGGACCGTCGTGGTCGCCGACACCTCCTCGGGCGGGCGCCGGGCGCGCAGCGTCTCGCTCAGCGGGGACGCCGGGATCGTGGTGGGTGTCGACTTCGGCCACACCCACCTGCGGGTCGCGGTCGGCAACCTGGCGCACCGGGTGCTGGCCGAGGAGAGCGAGCCGATCGACGTCGACGTCTCGGCCCAGCAGGGCTTCGACCGGGCCGAGGCCATGGTCGAGCGGCTGCTGACCCAGGCGGGCTTCCGGCCGGACAAGGTGATCGGCGTCGGCCTCGGCGTGCCCGGGCCGATCGACCTGGAGACCGGCGCGCTCGGCTCCACCGCGATCCTGCCCGGCTGGACCGGCATCGCACCGGGCAAGGAGCTGGCCCAGCGCCTGGGCATGGAGGTGCACGTCGACAACGACGCCAACCTCGGCGCGCTGGGCGAGCTGGTCTGGGGCGCCGGGCGCGGGCTCGGCGACCTGGCGTACATCAAGGTGGCCAGCGGTGTCGGCTCCGGGCTGGTGATAAACGGCCAGATCTACCGGGGGCCCGGCGGTACGGCGGGCGAGATCGGGCACATCACGCTGGACGAGGCCGGGCCGGTCTGCCGCTGCGGCAACCGCGGCTGCCTGGAGACCTTCGTCGGCTCCCGCTACCTGCTCAACCTCTTGAACGCCAACCACCCGGGGGAGTTGACCCTGACCAAGGTGGTGCAGCTGGCCCAGCAGGGCGACCTCGGCTGCCGCCGGGTGATCGCCGACGCGGGCCGGCAGATCGGGATGGGCGTGGCCACCCTGTGCAACCTGCTCAACCCGCGCCGGATCATCCTCGGCGGGGACCTCGCCGAGGCCGGTGAGCTGGTGCTTTCCCCGATCCGGGACTCCGTGGCCCGGTACGCGATCCCGAGCGCGGCGCGGCAGCTGTCGGTGGTCCCCGGCACCCTCGGGGGCCGCGCCGAGGTGCTGGGCGCGCTCGCCCTGGTGATGAGCGAGATGGGTGAATCCGGCGCAATCCGGCAGACCGGCCCGGCGGTGGCGGCCCAGGCCTGACCGGTCGGCAGAGGTGGCGCCGGGGCCGGTTGGTCTCGGCTTCGCCTTCAGGAAGATAACGAAAGGGTTCGAATCCCCCGAGTTCCGGTTTTACTTATTGACGACAAGCCGACGAGACGGGTTGACTCCCTTCCACCTCGCCGCAACGTTGCGGCTCTGTCAGGGAGGCACCCCCACCATGAACGCAATGATGCGTCGCGCTGTCATCGGTACCGCCGCGGTCTCGATGGCCCTCTCCATGGCCGCCTGCGGCAAGGCCGGCAGTGACAAGAAGGACAGCGCCGCGTCCGGCGACACCAAGTCGATCGGCCTGCTGCTCCCCGAGAACGCCTCGTCCACCCGTTACGAGTCCTTCGACAAGCCCTTCATCGAGGCCAAGGTCAAGGCGCTCTGCGCGGACTGCAACGTCAAGTACTCCAACGCCGAGGGTTCCGCGGCCAAGCAGAAGCAGCAGTTCGACACCCTGATCGCGCAGGGTGTGAAGGTGATCATCCTGGACGCCTTCGACGCCAAGTCGACCCAGTCCTGGGTCAAGGAGGCGGCCGACAAGGGCGTCAAGGTCATCGCGTACGACCGCCTGGCCACCGGCCCGGTCGCCGCGTACGTCTCGTTCGACAACGAGAAGGTCGGCGAGCTGCAGGGGCAGGCCCTGGTCGACGCCCTGGGTGCCAAGGCCGCCGACGCCAACATCGTGATGATCAACGGTGACGACGCCGACCCGAACGCCGGCAAGTTCAAGGCCGGTGCGCACAAGGTCCTCGACGGCAAGGTCAAGAAGGTCGTCTACGAGCAGTCCGGTGAGTGGAAGCCCACCGTCGCGGGCCAGAAGGTCGGCGCCGCCATCACCCAGCTCGGCAAGGACGGCTTCCAGGCCGTCTACTCCGCCAACGACGGCATGGCCGCCGCGATCATCACCCAGCTCAAGGGCGCGGGCATCACCGTCCCGGTCGGCGGCCAGGACGCCGGCCTCGACGCCATCCAGCGCCTGGTGTCGGGCGACCAGGCCTACACCATCTACAAGGCCTACCGCCCGCTGGCCGACTCGGCCGCCGAGCTCGCCGTCGACCTGCTGCAGGGCAAGGACATCAAGTCCGTCGCCTCCGCCAGCATCGACAGCGACACCGACAAGGGCATCCCGGCCAAGCTGCTCGACCCGAAGGTCGTCACCAAGGCCAACATCAAGGACACGGTGATCGCCGACGGCCTCTACAAGGCCTCGGACATCTGCACCGCGGACTTCGCCGCCGCCTGCACCGCGGCCGGCCTGCAGTAATCCCCCGAGCGGGCGGCGCCTCCCTCCCCGGGAGGCGCCGCCCGCCCCGGCGTGACGTGCCCACCCCCTGCCTTCCGGACGTGAAGGCAGCCGCCACGCCCCCCACCCTTTTCGCACTACCCCTTCGCGCCCGGGCCGGCGCGCGGGCGGCCGTGCCGCGCCCGGTAGCGGGCGGCGCGGAACGAAGGAGATGGTTCACGTGACAGGCGCACCCGTACTGGCGTTGCGCGGGGTCTCCAAGCGCTTCGGCGCCGTCCAGGCGCTGACCGATGTTCAGCTGGAGGTCCACGCCGGCGAGGTGGTCGCCCTGGTCGGCGACAACGGCGCCGGCAAGTCGACCCTGGTGAAGACCATCGCGGGCGTCCACCCGATCGACGAGGGCGTCATCGAGTGGGACGGCAAGCCGGTCGGCATCAACCGCCCGCAGGACGCCCAGCACCTCGGCGTCGCCACCGTCTACCAGGACCTGGCGCTCTGCGACAACCTCGACGTGGTCGGCAACCTCTTCCTCGGCCGCGAGCTGAAGAAGTTCGGCACGCTCGACGAGGTCGGCATGGAGAAGCGCGCCAAGGAGCTGCTCGACACCCTGTCGATCCGCATCCCCAGCGTCCGCATCCCGATCGCCGCGCTCTCCGGCGGCCAGCGCCAGGTGGTCGCCATCGCCCGCGCCCTGGTCGGCGACCCGAAGATCGTCATCCTGGACGAGCCCACCGCGGCCCTCGGCGTCGAGCAGACCGCCCAGGTGCTCGACCTGGTCGAGCGGCTCCGCGAGCGGGGCCTCGGCGTGATCCTGATCAGCCACAACATGGCCGACGTCAAGGCCGTCGCCGACACCGTCGCGGTGCTGCGCCTCGGCCGCAACAACGGTGTCTTCGAGGTGGCCTCCACCTCGCACGAGGAGATCATCTCCGCCATCACCGGCGCCACCGAGAACGCCGTGACCCGGCGTCAGGCACGTCTCGCGGAGGACGCGAAGTGACCACCAACCAGACCACCACCGACACGCCGCCGGCCGCGATCGACCCCCGGCTGCTGGTCCGCGAGGCGGGCTTCGCGGGCTACCTCGAAGAGTTCAAGCGGAAGATGAAGAGCGGCGACCTCGGCTCGGTGCCGGTCGTGCTCGGACTGATCCTGATCGCCGCCATCTTCCAGACCGTCTCCGGCGACTTCCTGAACGCCGACAACCTCACCAACATCACCAAGTGGATCGCCGGCCCCGGCCTGATCGCGGTCGGCATCGTCTTCGTGCTGCTGCTCGGTGAGATCGACCTGTCGCTCGGCTCGGTGGCCGGTGTCTCGGCCGCCATGGCCTCGGTGCTCTCGGTGCGCTCCGGCCTCAACGAGTGGCTGGCCGTCCTGATCGCGATGGGCGTCGGCATCGGCATGGGCGCCCTGCACGGCTTCTTCTTCGCCAAGATCGGCGTCCCGGCCTTCGTGGTCACCCTGGCCGGCATGCTGGCCTGGATGGGCCTGCAGAACTCCGTCCTCGGCGACAAGGGCACCGTCAACCTGCTCAACGACGGCGTGATCGCCAAGCTCGACACCTACTTCCTCGGTGACGGCGACGTCTTCTTCACCTGGGCCTTCGCGCTCCTCGGCATCGCGCTGTTCGGCGCCGGCCAACTGATCGACAGCCGCCGCCGCTCGGCCGCCGGCCTCGCCGCCCGCCCGATGAGCGAGATCGCCCTGCGCACCGGCGTGATCGCGGTGATCGGCCTGGTCGCGGCGTACATGCTGAACCAGGACCGCGGCCTGCCGCTGCCCCTGGTGGTCTTCTTCGGCATCGTCGTGGTCACCGACTTCGTGCTGCGCCGCACGTCCTACGGCCGGCAGATCTTCGCGGTCGGCGGTGGCGTCGAGGCGGCCCGCCGCGCGGGCATCAACGTCGCCTGGGTCCGGATCTCGGTCTTCATGATCTCGGCCGGCATGGCCTCGCTCGGCGGCCTGTTCATCGCCTCCCAGCAGGGTTCGGCGGACAAGCTGCTCGGTGGCGGCAGCGTGCTGATGAACTCGATCGCCGCGGCGGTCATCGGCGGCACCAGCCTGTTCGGCGGCCGCGGCAAGACCTGGTCGGCGCTGCTCGGCATCCTGGTGATCCAGTCGATCATCACCGGCCTGGACCTGGTCCACGTCAACCAGGCCATCCAGTACATGATCACCGGCGCGGTCCTGCTCGGCGCGGTGGTCCTGGACTCGGTCTCGCGCCGGACCCAGAAGTCCTCCGGCCGCGGCTGACAACCGCCGTACGGTGTGAGGCTCGGCACCCGAACCATTCGGGTGCCGGGCCTCGTCGTGTCGGTGGAGGGTCCATCGGTGCTGATGGGACGGCGTCGGACGACCGGCCGCCGGCCCGGACGCCACCGGTGCGATCAGTACGACAACCGCCGTGCCGCATGGCGTCCGGCAGGCGGACATTAGACTCGACCGGTCAAGGGTGTGCCGGCCCCGCGCCGAAGCACCCCGCACCCACGGGCGACGCCGCCCGTCGGGCTCGTCCCGGGCCCGGGAACTTGTGAACGAGGAGGAACGGGTGGCCCTGCTGACCCGCATTAGGGGACCGCGCGATCTCGACCGGCTCACCCCGGCGCAGCTGGCCGCACTGGCCGAGGAGATCCGCGGCTTCCTGGTCGAGGAGGTCTCCAAGACCGGTGGCCACCTCGGCCCCAACCTCGGCGTGGTCGAGCTGACCATCGCGCTGCACCGGGTCTTCGACTCGCCGCGCGACCGCATCCTCTTCGACACCGGCCACCAGAGCTACGTCCACAAGCTGCTCACCGGCCGCCAGGACTTCTCGCAGCTGCGGATGAAGGGCGGCCTGTCCGGCTACCCGTCCCGCGCCGAGTCCGAGCACGACGTGATCGAGAACTCGCACGCCTCCACCGTGCTCGGCTACGCCGACGGCCTGGCCAAGGCCAACCAGCTCCAAGGCCACAAGGACCGCCCCGTGGTCGCCGTGATCGGCGACGGCGCGCTCACCGGCGGCATGGCCTGGGAGGCGCTCAACAACATCGCCGACGCCAAGGACCGCCCGCTGGTCATCGTCGTCAACGACAACGAGCGCTCCTACTCGCCGACCATCGGCGGCCTCGCCAACCACCTCGCCACCCTGCGCACCACCCAGGGCTACGAGCGCTTCCTGTCCTGGGGCAAGGACGCGCTGCAGCGCACCCCGGTGGTCGGCCAGCAGCTGTTCGAGACGCTGCACGGCGCGAAGAAGGGCCTGAAGGACTTCATCGCCCCGCAGGGCATGTTCGAGGACCTCGGGATCAAGTACATCGGCCCGATCGACGGCCACGACCTCACCGCCCTGGAGTCCGCGCTCACCAAGGCGCGCGGCTTCGGCGGCCCGGTGATCGTGCACTGCCTGACCGAGAAGGGCCGCGGCTACCACGCCGCCGAGAACAACGACGAGGACCGCTTCCACGCGGTCGGCGTCATCCACCCGGAGACCGGGCTGCCGATCAAGACCGCGGGCAAGGACTGGACCTCGGTCTTCGGCGAGGAGATGGTCGCCCTCGGCCGCGAGCGCAAGGACATCGTCGGCATCACCGCCGCGATGCTGCACCCGGTGGGCCTGGCGCCGTTCGCCAAGGCCTTCCCGAACCGGATCTTCGACGTCGGCATCGCCGAGCAGCACGCCGCCGTCTCCGCCGCGGGCCTGGCCACCAACGGTCTGCACCCGGTGGTCGCGGTCTACGCGACCTTCCTCAACCGGGCCTTCGACCAGGTCCTGATGGACGTCGCCCTGCACAAGCTGGGCGTCACCTTCGTGCTCGACCGGGCCGGGGTCACCGGCACCGACGGCGCCTCGCACAACGGCATGTGGGACATGTCGATCCTCCAGGTCGTCCCCGGGCTGCGGCTGGCCGCCCCGCGCGACGCCGACCAGCTCCGCGCCCAGCTGCGCGAGGCCGTCGAGGTCGACGACGCGCCCACCGTGGTCCGCTACTCCAAGGGCACCGTCGGCCCCGCGGTCCCCGCCGTGGGCACCGTCGGCTCCATGGACGTGCTGCGCGAGAGCGAGCCCTCGGACGACGGCCGCCGCGCCGACGTGCTGATCGTCTCGGTCGGCGCGATGGCCCCGCTCTGCCTGGAGCTGGCCGACCTGCTCGCCGCCCAGGGCATCACCGCCACCGTGGTCGACCCGCGCTGGGTGAAGCCGGTCGACCCGGCGCTGCCCGGCCTCGCGGCCGAGCACCGGGTGGTCGTCACGGTCGAGGACAACGGCCGGGCCGGCGGCGTCGGCTCGGCGGTCGCCCAGGCCCTGCGCGACGCCGACGTCGACCTGCCGCTGCGCGACTTCGGCATCCCGCAGCAGTTCCTGGACCACGCCACCCGCGACCAGATCCTCGCCGAGATCGGCCTGACCGCCCCGGACATCGCCCGGCAGGTCACCGCACTGGTCGCCCGGCTCGGCGCCGAGGCCGTCCAGGCCTGACCGGCCCGCCCGACCCGGCCGGCCCCGGGAGCGGTACCGCCGCTCCCGGGGCCGCTCCGCACCCGGCGCCGGGACCGCCCGGGGGACCCGGGGCCGGACCCGCCCGGGCCCGGATCGCCGCTCCGGGAACCGTCGTCCGTGACCGGACCATCCGTACCGATGCCGGGACCGCCGGCGCCCGCCCACTGACCGCCCGGTAGGTTGTCACTCGTGCCCATCAACACCAGCCGCCTCAGCGCCGCCCTGACCGCACGCGTACCCGAACGCGTCCGGACCGGGTACTGGACCAGGGTGGTCCCGGTGCTCGCGCTGATCGCGGTGGTCACCCACCTCCCGTCCTTCCTGCGGCCGGTGTGGAGCCCCGACGAGGGCTACCTCGCGACGCAGGCCCGGATGCTGGCCGACGGCGGCGTGCTGTACGACACCGTGGTGGACCGCAAGCCCCCGCTGCTGCCCTGGCTGTACGAGGCCTGCTTCGCGGTCTTCGGCTCGGCCTCGCTGTGGCCGCTGCGCACCCTGGCGATAGTCGCCCACCTGGTCACGGCGGTCCTGCTGGCCTCGCTGGCCCGCGGCCGCTGGGGCAACCGGGCCGGAGCCGCGGCGGGCGCGTTCTACCTGCTGCTGTCCATCGGGCTGTCCCCGGAGGACACCCAGGCGGCGACCTTCGAGGTCTTCATGCTGCCCGCCATGGTGGCCGCCTTCCGGTACGCCGAGCGGCGGCGCTGGCTGGCCGCGGGGATCGCGGTCGCGCTCTGCTCGCTGACCAAGCAGACCGGCGGGGCGGTGATGCTGCCGGTGCTGTGGATGCTGTTCCAGGACGTCCGGCACCGCGGGGTGCCCTGGCGGCCCGCGCTGTTCAAGACCGCCTTCGGCTTCGCCCTGCCGATAGCGCTGGTCGCGGCCATCCTCACCAAGCCCAAGGGCTTCCTGTTCTGGGTGGTCACCGGCAGCGGGGACTACGCCACCCTCGGCTCCAACTGGCTGCAGATGCTCGGCCGCGCCCTCGGCAACTCCGGCATCCTGCTCGCGGCCGGCCTCGGCTTCCTCGCCCCCGTCGGGTACCGCTTCTGGCTGCGGCGGCGCGGCACGCTGCCGACGGCGCAGGAGGAGCACGGCTCCACCAGCGACCTGTGGATCTGGCTGCTGTCCTCGGTGGTCGCGGTCAGCGTCGGGTTCCACTTCTTCGGCCACTACTACCTGCAGCTGATGCCGCCGCTGGTGCTGCTGGGCGTCGGCGCGGTCTCCACCTCGGCGGTCCGCTGGCGGCCGGTGGCCGTCTACTCGGCGGTCGCCGCGACCTTCTTCTGGGGTCTCGCGGTCTTCTGGCCCGGCCAGCGGCTCTACCAGACCACCGAGGTCGCCACCGCGGTCGCCGCCCAGACCACGCCCAAGGACACCGTGCTGGTCTGGGGCATGCACCCCGAGCTGTACTGGCTGGCCGACCGCCGCCCGGTCTCCCGCTACCTGACGGCCGGCTTCCTGACCAACTTCAGCGGAGGCAAGGACGGCCGCCAGGTCGGCGAGCAGTACAGCGTCTCCGAGGCCTGGCAGACCTTCGACGCGGAGCTCGCCAAGGGCTACCCCGAGGTGGTCGTCGACGACTCCGGCACCGCCCCGTACAACCCCGAGCTGGTGCCCCGGATCGAGAGCCTGCTGGAGTCCCACTACGAGGTCGTCGGCATGACCGGCGACACCGTCATCTACCGCCTCAAGCGCTGACCCGCACGCCCGCCCCGGGGGCGCGTAGCGGCACCTCCCGGGCGGGGCCCGGGGGAGAACCGCGCACCCGCCCCGCCGCCCCTGACGCACCGCCCCCGCCGTACCGCCCCCGGACATGCGAAACGGCGGAGCAGCCCCCGCCGGGGCCACTCCGCCGTCCGTCCCTCAGGCCGTGGGTCAGGCCGGGATCGAGGCCACACCCGGGGCGAGGAACCGCTTCCCGTTGACCCGCTCCGAGACACCCTCACGGTCCAGGTACGGGGTGATCCCGCCCAGGTGGAAGGGCCAGCCGGCGCCGGTGATCATGCACAGGTCGATGTCCTGCGCCTCGCCGACGACGCCCTCGTCCAGCATCAGGCCGATCTCCTGCGCGACGGCCTCCAGCGCCCGGGCGAGGACCTGCTCCTCGGTCAGCACGGTGTCGCCGAACGACAGCAGCGCCAGCACCTCGGGGTCCAGCACCTGCTGGCCGTCCTGCCACACGTAGAAGCCCCGCTTGCCGGCCTTGACCAGCTTGCCGAGGTTCTCGGAGACGGTGAACCGCTCCGGGAACGCCGCGGCCAGCGTCTCCGACACGTGCAGCGCGATGGCCGGGCCGACCAGCTCCAGCAGCACGATCGGCGACATCGGCAGGCCGAGCGGCAGCACGGCCTTCTCGACCGTCTCGATCGGGGTGCCCTCGTCGATGGCGCCCTGGATGGCGTCCATGAAGCGCAGCAGGATCCGGTTGACCACGAACGCCGGGGCGTCCTTGGTCAGCACGGCCGTCTTCTTGAGCTTGCGGGCGACCCCGAACGCGGTGGCCAGCGAGCCGTCGTCGGTCTTCTCGGCGCGGACGATCTCGAGCAGCGGGAGGATCGCGACCGGGTTGAAGAAGTGGAAGCCGACGACCCGCTCCGGGTGCTCCAGCTTCGACGCCATCTCGGTGACCGACAGCGAGGACGTGTTGGTGGCCAGGATGGTGGTCGGCGCGACCACCGCCTCCAGCTCGGCCAGCACGTTCTGCTTGACGCCCATCTCCTCGAACACGGCCTCGATCACGAAGTCCGCGTCCCCGAAGGCGACGGCCTTGTCCAGGTGGCCGGAGACCAGGCCCTTGAGCTTGTTGGCCTTGTCCTTGCCGATCCGGCCCTTCTCCAGCAGCTTGTCGATCTCGCCGTGGACGTAGCCCACGCCCTTGTCGATGCGCTCCTGGTCGATGTCGGTCAGGACGACCGGCACCTCCATCCGGCGGGCGAACAGCAGCGCCAGCTGGGAGGCCATCAGACCGGCGCCGACCACGCCGACCTTGGAGACCGGGCGGGCCAGCGACTTGTCCGGCGCACCGAACGGCTTCTTGGCCCGGCGCTGCACCAGGTTGAAGGCGTAGATGCCGCTGCGCAGCTCGCCGCTCATGATGAGGTCGGCCAGGGCCGCGTCCTCGGCGTCGAAGCCGGCCTGCAGGTCCTGGTCCTTGACCTGGGCGATGATGTCCAGCGCCTTGTACGCGGCGGGGGCCGCGCCGTGCACCTTGGAGTCGGCGACCAGCCGGCCCCAGGCGACGGCGTCGTCCCAGGCCTTGCCGCGGTCGATCTCCTCGCGCGCCACCTCGGTGGCGCCGGTGAGCACGGAGGCCGCCCAGTTCAGCGACTGCTCCAGGAAGTCGGCCGGCTCGAAGATCGCGTCCGCGATGCCGAGCTCGAACACCTCCTTGCCCTTGAGCTGCTTGTTCTGGCTCATCGAGTTCTCGATGATGACCTTGACGGCCTTGGCCGGGCCGATCAGGTTCGGCAGGATGGTGCAGCCGCCCCAGCCCGGGACCAGGCCGAGGAAGACCTCGGGCAGCGAGAACGCCGGGACGCCGGAGCTGACGGTGCGGTAGGTGGCGTGCAGGCCGACCTCGACGCCGCCGCCCATCGCCGCGCCGTTGTAGAAGGCGAAGCTGGGGACGGGCAGCGCGGCGATCCGCTTGAAGACGTCGTGGCCGCCCTTGCCGATGGCCAGCGCGTCGCTGTGCTCCTTGAGCACCTCGACGCCCTTGAGGTCGGCGCCGACCGCGAAGATGAACGGCTTGCCGGTGATCGCGACGGCGACGATGTCACCGGCGGCGGCCTCGGCCTCGACCTGGTCCAGCGCCTCGGACAGCTTGGCCAGCGAGCCCGGGCCGAAGGTGGTCGGCTTGGTGTGGTCGAAGCCGTTGTCCAGGGTGATCAGCGCCAGCTTGCCGGCCGCGAGCGGCAGGTCCAGGTGGCGTACGTGCGCGGTGGTGACGACCTCGCCGGGGAACAGCTCGGCGGCGCGCTTCAGCAGCTCAGTGGTGCTCATGGTCACTTACCACCCTCGAAGTGCGGGTTCTCCCAGATGATGGTCCCGCCCATGCCGAAACCGATGCACATGGTGGTCAGGCCGTACCGGACGTCGGGGCGCTGCTCGAAGCGGCGGGCCAGCTGGTTCATCAGGCGCACGCCCGAGGAGGCCAGCGGGTGGCCGAAGGCGATCGCGCCGCCGTACGGGTTGACGCGCTCGTCGTCGTCGGCGATGCCGTAGTGGTCCAGGAACGCCAGCACCTGGACGGCGAACGCCTCGTTGACCTCGAAGGCCTGGATGTCGTCGATCGTCAGGCCGGCCTTGGCCAGCGCCTTCTCGGTCGCCGGGACGGGGCCGATGCCCATCACCTCGGGCTCGACGCCGGCGAAGGCGTACGAGACCATGCGCATCCTGACCGGGAGGCCGAGCTCCTCGGCGACGTCCTCGGCGGCCAGCAGCGAGGCGGTGGCGCCGTCGTTGAGACCGGCCGAGTTGCCCGCGGTGATGTTGCCGTGCGGGCGGAACGGGGTCTTCAGACCGGCCAGGTTCGCCATCGTGGTGCCCGGGCGCATCGGCTCGTCCGTGGTCGCCAGGCCCCAGCCGGTCTCGCCGGCGTCGGGGTTGGTGTTGCGGATCGCGATCGGCACCAGGTCGGGCTGGATGTCGCCGTTGGCGTACGCCTTGGCGGCCTTCTCCTGGGAGCGCACGGCGTAGGCGTCGCAGCGCTCCTTGGTGAGGTGCGGGAAGCGGTCGTGCAGGTTCTCGGCGGTCATGCCCATGAACAGGGCGGACTCGTCGACCAGCTTCTCCGAGACGAAGCGCGGGTTCGGGTCCACGCCCTCGCCCATCGGGTGGCGGCCCATGTGCTCGACGCCACCGGCGACCACGATGTCGTACGCGCCGAAGGCGATGCCGCCCGCGGTCGCGGTGACGGCGGTCAGCGCACCGGCACACATCCGGTCGATGGAGTAGCCCGGGACGGACTTCGGCAGGCCGGCCAGCAGCGCGGCGGTGCGGCCGATGGTCAGACCCTGGTCGCCGATCTGCGTGGTGGCCGCGACGGCGACCTCGTCGATCCGCTCGACGGGCAGGTTCGGGTTGCGGCGCACGAGCTCACGGATGCACTTGACGACGAGGTCGTCGGCCCGGGTCTCGTGGTAGATGCCCTTCGGGCCGGCCTTGCCGAACGGGGTGCGGACGCCGTCGACGAAGACGACGTCCCTCGCGGTACGAGGCACGGGGGCTCTCCTCCCAGGGGGACATGACGTTGGACGCAGGGATCGGCTCACGGGTGGAGCTGCGCTGCTTCACGGTCATGCTACCCGCCGGTAACTAGGTTGCCCATAGCCGACCACCGGTTCGGCCCGTGTGTCCCCGGACACGTGCCCGCGGGAAGCGGCGAGGGGGCGCCGGGAAGACTCCCGGCGCCCCCTCGCGGCGGGCCCGCCGCTACTCGGCCGAGGCCGGCGCCGGCGGCTCGACGAAGGCGGCGGCCAGCGCCGGACCGACCAGGTCGACCTGCCACTGGCGGGCGCCGAGCCGCCGCAGGGCCGCCGAGACGTGCTCCGCGCTCGCGTCGGCCGGCGGCTCCCAGGCCACCCGGCGGACCAGGTCCGGGGTGATCAGGTTCTCGGCCGGCAGGTTGTGCTCCTCGGCCAGCGCGGCGACCGCGGCGCGGGCGGCGGTCAGCCGGGCCGCGGCGACCGGGTCCTTGTCGGCCCAGGCGCGCGGCGGCGGCGGCCCGTCGTGCGGGGCGGAGGACGGCGGCAGCTGGTTCTCCGGGATCTCCCGGGCGCGCTGGAGGGCGGCCAGCCACTGGTCCAGCTGCTTGCGGTTGACCCGCGGCCCGAAGCCGGAGACCGCCAGCAGGGCGGGCGCGTTCAGCGGCATCGCCAGGGCGGCGTTGACGATCGCGACGTCGGGCAGCACCCGGCCGGGGGAGACGTCCCGCTCCCGGGCGATCCGGTCGCGGGCCTGCCAGAGTTCGCGGACGGCGGCGAGCTGGCGCCGGCGGCGGACCTTGTGCAGCTGGGAGGTGCGCCGCCAGGGGTCGACCCGCGGTGCGGGCCGGGGTGCGTCGGCCAGCGCGGCGAACTCCTCCAGCGCCCAGCCGAGCTTGCCCTGGGCGTCCAGCTCCCGCTCGAGCGCGTCCCGCAGCTCGACCAGCACCTCGACGTCCAGCGCGGCGTACCGCAGCCACGGCTCCGGCAGCGGACGGGTGGACCAGTCCACCGCGGAGTGCTCCTTGGCCAGCGAGAGGCCGAGCACGTTCTCGGTCATCGGGCCGAGCCCGACCCGCGGGAACCCGGCCAGGCGCCCGGCCAGCTCGGTGTCGAACAGCCGGCGCGGACGCATGCCGACCTCGGAGAGGCACGGCAGGTCCTGGGTGGCGGCGTGCACCACCCACTCGGTGTCGGCCAGCGCCTCGCCGAGCCCGCTCAGGTCGGGACAGGCGATCGGGTCGACCAGCGCGGTGCCGGCCCCGGCCCGCCGCAGCTGGATCAGGTAGGCGCGCTGGCCGTAGCGGTAGCCGGAGGCCCGTTCGGCGTCCACGGCGACCGGACCGGTGCCCGCTGCGAAGGCCGCGACCGTCGCGGCCAGCGCGTCCTGGTCCGCCACCACGGGTGGCAGCCCCTCCCTCGGCTCGAGGAGCGGGACCGGGGCTGTCTCTTCTGGGATGGCTGCTACGGCGTCGGTCACCCCCCAAGGGTACGACGGTACCCGCGCCCGGGAGTGTTGTCGGACTGGTCAGACCGGGTTCCGACATATGCCCCGGGCGCGGGCGGGCAGGTCGCAGGGGGATGGACGGTGAAAAAGACGGCGGCCCGGAGGAAACGTTCCTCCGGGCCGCCACCACTGTGTCGGGCATGTGTGGACCGGGTCAGTGGATGATGCCCGTCCGCAGCGCGACGGCGACCATGCCCGCCCGGTCGCCGGTGCCGAGCTTGCGGGCGATCCGCGCCAGGTGGCTCTTGACCGTCAGCGCGGACAGGCCCATGGCGACGCCGATCGCCTTGTTGGACTGGCCCTCGGCGACCAGCCGGAGCACCTCGACCTCGCGGCCGGACAGCTCGCGGTACGCGGAGGACTGCGTCCCGGGTGCGCCCGGCGCACCGGGCGCACCCGGGGCTCCGGCGGCGCCGGGGACGCCCGGCATGCCGGGGCGGCGCATCCGCCCGGCCATCCCGGCCGCGCCCAGCGGCATGCCGGGACGGCCCGGCATCGCCACGTTGGTGCGGGTGCCGGTGACCACGTATCCCTTGACGCCGCCGGCCAGCGCGCTGCGGACCGCGCCGATGTCGTCGGCGGCGGACAGCGCCAGACCGTTCGGCCAGCCCGCGGCGCGAGTCTCGGCCAGGATGGTCAGCCCGGAGCCGTCGGGCAGGTGGACATCGGCGATGCAGATGTCGCGGGGGGTGGTGACCCGGGGACGGGCCTCGGCGATCGAGGAGACCTCGATGACGTCGCGCACACCCAGGGCCCACAGGTGGCGGGTGACGGTGTTTCGGACGCGCGGGTCGGCGATGACCACCATGGCGGTGGGCTTCGTCGGACGGTACGCGACCACGTTTGCGGGGTGCTCGAGAAGGACCGACACCAGGCCTCCTGTGGGGAGTGGCGGACGGAACCCCGAGGGGGCGGTCGGAGTGTTCCGCGTGTGGAAAGGGTCACTGACACCTTCGGCAGCATGCGTGCCCGGCTTTAGCGAATGATCACGATCTAGTGAGTAACAATACGGACAATTCGCGCAGATGACTGATACGACATGCCCGGAAATCGCACAGGCTCGATCGTTTCCGAAGCCCGATGGTCGCGTCTGGCCAGGTAATTGACACAGAGCGCGACGGAAGTCACACTCCGTCAGCCCTGCGGGTGGCGCTGCGGTGAGCGCGGCGTGACGTCCCTCAGTGGGGGCGCGGGCGACGGCGCGCGGGCATCGGCACCACTCCGCCGAGTGACGGGGCGTCGGCTGCCGGGAGCGGCGCGGGCACCGCCGGCGGCAGGCCGGCGCAGATGCACAGCAGGTCGCCCCAGGCGGCCAGGTGCCGTTCGAACCGGCCGTCGGACGGGGTCCAGGAGGCGCGCAGTTCGATCTCGGTGGACGAGGGCCGGTCGGCGAGCGCGCCGAAGTACTGCGAGGCGCAGTGGCTCACCGTGCCGCCCGGCGCGGTGTACCCGGCGCCGTGCGCCTGCAGCGCGTCCATCAGCCAGGACCAGCCGACCTCGGAGAGCATCGGGTCGCCGGCCATCTCCGGCTCCAGCTCGGCCCGGGCCATGGTGACCACCCGGAAGTCCCCGTTCCAGGGCTCCTGGCCGGCCGGGTCGTGCAGCAGCACCAGCCGGCCGTCGGCCAGCTCCTCGCCGTCCACCTCGACCGTGGCGCCGATCGCGTACGCGAACGGGGCCAGCCGGCGCGGCGCGGGCGTGGCGGACAGCACGAGCTCGGGGCGCAACCTCGCCCCGGCCAGCGCCTCGACCGCGTCCTGGAACTCGATCGGCGCCGACTCCTTGCCCGTTCCTCCACCGTGTGCGGGGTGCCCGCCGACCGCTGCCATGGTCTGAAGACTAGGTGCCCCGGCGCCGCATTCCGAGCACCTTTCGCAGGTCCGGCGTGCCGGAGCGGCCGCGCGAGGGCGCATCCCGGCCGCATCTTGGACGAAAGCACCACTTCCCGGGGCCGGGCGCGCGCGGGGCGCGTGCGAAGATTTGGAGCGTGAGCGAGACTTCCGCGGCCACCCCCGCAGCCCAGACCGGTCAGCAGCCCCTCGCGCGCCGGGGCGCCGCGTACGACTCCGCCTTCCTGCGGGCCGCCCGCGGCGAGCCGGTGCCGCACACCCCGGTGTGGTTCATGCGGCAGGCCGGCCGCTCGCTGCCCGAGTACCTGAAGGTGCGCGAGGGCATCCCGATGCTGGACTCCTGCATGCGGCCCGACCTGGTCAAGGAGATCACCCTGCAGCCGGTGCGCCGGCACAAGGTGGACGCCGCGATCTTCTTCAGCGACATCGTGGTGCCGCTCAAGGCCGTCGGCATCGACGTCGAGATCAAGGGCGGCGTCGGCCCGGTGATCGCCGACCCGATCCGCACCGCCGCCGACCTGCAGCGGCTGCGCCCGCTGGAGCCCGACGACATGCCGTACATCACCGAGGCGGTCGGCCTGCTGGTGGACGAGCTCGGTACCACGCCGCTGATCGGCTTCGCCGGGGCGCCGTTCACGCTGGCCAGTTACCTGGTCGAGGGCGGCCCGTCGAAGAGCTACGAGAACACCAAGGCGATGATGTACGGCGCGCCCGAGCTGTGGGCCGAGCTGGTCGACCGGCTGGCCGTCATCACCTCCGCCTTCCTGAAGATCCAGATCGAGGCCGGCGCCTCCGCGGTCCAGCTCTTCGACTCCTGGGCCGGCGCGCTGGCCCCCGAGGACTACCGCCGCTCGGTGCTGCCCGCCAGCGCCAAGGTGTTCGACGCGGTCGCGCCCTACGGCGTGCCGCGGATCCACTTCGGCGTCAACACGGGTGAGCTGCTCGGACTGATGGGCGAGGCCGGCGCGGACATCGTGGGCGTCGACTGGCGGGTGCCGCTGGACGTCGCCGCCGAGCGGGTCGGCCCCGGCAAGGGCCTGCAGGGCAACCTCGACCCGGCCGTCCTGTACGCCCCCACCGCGGTGGTCGAGGCCAAGGCCCGCGAGGTGCTGGACGCCGCGGCCAAGGCGGTCGGCGACAGCCACCACATCTTCAACCTCGGCCACGGCGTGATGCCGAGCATGGACCCGGACGCGCTGAGCCGGCTGGTCGCCTTCGTACACGAGGCCTCCGCCCGCTGAGCCCGCGCGGGCCCGGCCCGTCCCTGACCGCCCGGCCGCCCCGCCCCCGTGGGGCGCGGCCGCCGGGCGGCGCCGTCGGATCAGTTCGGCGGGGCGGCGTCCTCCGCCGGGGGCGCCGGCGGTGTTTCCGGTACGGCGGGCGCCGCCGGAGCGGCCCACGGGCCGGCGCCCGTCACCCGGACCGGGGCGGCCGCGCGCACGGCGGCGGGACGCGCGGAGCGGCGCCGCAGCAGCACCCGGACCAGGACCCCGACCGGTACGGCCACCAGCAGGAACGGCGCGACCGCCGCCAGCGCCACCAGCACCCCCTGGACCAGCAGCACCAGGACGTGCCAGCCGCCCGCGGCGGCGTGCCCGACCGAGGCCGCCAGGCCGGTCCTCTTCTTCGCGGCGGGCGGCGGCGCCGGCGCGTGTTCGGTGTGCAGCTCCAGCGTGATGGTGGAGAACGAGGTCCGCGCCGACAGCTCCTGCTGCTGGCGCTTGAGCGACTCCAGGTCGGCCTCGCGCCGGCTCAGCTCGCTCTCCAGCGAGACCACCTCGGCCAGCGTCCTGGCGTCCGCCATCAGCGCCCGGACCCGGTCCACGCTGGCCTGCTGGGTCTTCACCCGGCTGTCGACGTCCACCATCTGCTGGGTGAGGTCCTCGGCCTGGCTGGTCAGCCGGAGCGTCCTGGTACCGAGCGCGGCCAGCTGGTCCAGCATCCGCTGGTGCCCGGCGGAGGGCACCTTGAGGGTCAGCTGGGCGTCGCCGGCGGACACCGACTGGCTGCCGACGTAGCCGCCGGCCGCCTGCACCGCGTCGGTGGCCGCGGTCACCGTCCGGCCGACGTCCTGCACCTCCAGGCTCAACTGGGCCTTGTACTCGATGTACTTGGGGTCCACCGCCGGGGCCTGCGCCGCGCCGCCCCCGGACTGCTTCGCCTCGGCCGGCGCCTTGCCGTCCGCCGCGGCCGGCTGCCCGCCGCCCGGAGCGGCCGCGGCCGGCGCCGCCGCCCGGTCGCCCGCCGCCGACTTCGTGCTCCCCGACTCCGCCGAGCAGCCGCTCAGCAGGAGCACCGCCGCGACCCCCACGGCTGCCGCGATTCTTCGTCCCGTCACGATTCCAGGCCCTCCCCGTTGTTCTCGGCCGCGCCCGCCGTGGGCGCGTACTGCGGGTTCGACGCAGTCGCCTCCCCGCAGGATCCCGTCGGTTGATCCCAACCTGGTCACGTACCGGACGCGTTCGGATGTAGACCGGGAGGCGGGAACGGCATCGGCGGGGACTGTTCACCGGATTCGCGCTCCAGGCCCACCGGGTGGCGACCGGTCGGACCGCGCCGCCGGCGCCGGGCCCTCGCCCACCCCGCCCGCGGACGGCACCCCGCGGGCGGCCGCCGGGAGGAGAGCGGGCACGTCCGGGACCTGCGCGCCGCGGCGGCCGAGGGCGGGCTCAGCCGCGCGCCGTCTGCGCCACCACCCACGCCAGATAGCCGGGACTGCCCGCCGTGACCGGCGTCGCCAGGACCTCCGGGGTGTCGTACGGGTGGCCTTCCACCAGGTGCGCCTCCAGCTCCGGATAGCGTGCCACGGTGGTCTTGAGCACCACCCGCCACTCCCGGGCCGTCTCCAGCTCGCCCTGCCAGCGGTAGACGGAGGTGATCGGGCCGTCCACCTGGGCGCAGGCGGCCAGGCCCGCGGTCACGGCGGAGCGGGCCAGCGCGGCCGCGAACTCCGCGCTGTCGGTGGTGGTCGTCACGGTCAGCACGTCGGTCATACCGCGATCCTGGCACCCCCGGGTGGTCCCGGTCTCCTTCCGTCCGTCCGCCGGACCCCGCCACCGCGACCGGTCTACGCTGCCGGGCAGATGATCGTCCGTCGACATGGACCGGGGGCAGGGATGACCGAGCGGCTGGCAGTGGTGTCGGGTGGCGGCAGCGGGATCGGGCGGGCCGTCGCCGGCCGGCTCGCCGAGGACGGCTGCCGGGTGGTGCTGCTCGGCCGCCGGGCCGAGCCGCTGGAGCGCACGGCCCGGGAGATCGGGCGGCGGACCGGGCCCGGTACGGCCCTCGCCGTCCCCGCCGACCTGACCGACCCCGGGCAGGTGGAGGCCGCGGCCGACCGGATCCGGGCGCTCGGGCCGGTCGACGTCCTGGTCAACAACGCCGGTGCGATCATCACCCCGCCCGCCGACGGCACCCTCGCCGCCCTCGCCGACTCCTGGCGGCGGGACCTGGACACCAACCTGCTCACCGCGGTGCTGCTCACCAGTGCCCTGCAGGGTTCGCTGCGCCGGCCCGGGGCCCGGCTGGTGGTGATCAGTTCGGCGGCCGCCCAGCGCGGCGGCGCGGGCCCGCACTCGGCGGGATCGTACGCGGCGGCCAAGGCGGCGCTGCACGGCTGGGCGTTCGGCCTGGCCCGGCAGCTCGGTCCGGACGGTGTCACGGTCAACGTGCTCGCCCCCGGGTACGTCGCGGACACCGAGATCTTCGGCGCCGGCTGGACCCCGGAGTTCCACGCCGGCAAGGTCGCCGACACCCTGGTCGGCCGGGCCGGCACCCCGGCGGACGTCGCCGCCGCCGTCGGCTACCTCGCCTCGCCCGACGCCGGCTACCTGACCGGCCAGGTCATCGGCCTCAACGGCGGCGCGGTGCTCGGCCGCTAGACCGCGGACCCCGCCCGCCCGCCGGGCTGTCGGTGCGGCGCACTAGCATCCCCGGCATGACCACCCAGGGCACGGCCGCGGCCGGCTACCGCATCATCGGCGCGGCCGAGGCCGAGGCCCGCTTCCACGTCTCGGCCGAGGTCGAGTACCCCTACCGGGAGTTCGCCGACGAGCAGGAGATCCGCCTCTACGAGGGCGGGCTGGAGGTCCCCGGGGACCTGGCGGCGGAGAGCGACGGCGACTGGGTCCCGTACAACGTCATCGTCGACGGCGATCTGGCCGTCGGCGGCGCGCTGGACTGGTGGGACTCGGCGGGCGGCAACTTCCTGCTGGTCACCGGCGATCTGACGGCCCGTGCGGTGCTGCTCTCCGGCTGCCCCAACGTGGTGGTCCGCGGCGATCTGACCGCCGCCGACGGCGTCCAGGGCAGCTACGGCGACGACGGCGGCCTGCTGGTGGTCGGCGGCCGCACCACCGCACCGGTGGTCATCAGCGGCCTGTACTTCTCGATGTCCTTCGGCGAGCAGCCCGCCGCGCTGCTCGCCGCCGACCCCCACCGCACCGACCACCCGGTCGACTTCACCGACGACGAACTGGACCAGGTCGTCCTGCCCGCGCTGCTGGACGCCGACGGCGACGTGGACCTCCGCCGCACCGCCGCCGAGCTGCGGGCCGGCCGGCCCGTGCTGCGGCCCGGCGTCCGGCCCGCGCACCTGGCCGCCCTCGACGAACTGGACGCCCTGCTCGTCCGCGCCGACGGGATCACCGAACTCGACCTGTCCGGGCGCAAGCTGCGCGGACTCCCGGAGCAGCTGTTCCGCTTCCCCGCGCTGCGCTCCCTCGACCTGTCCGACAACCCGGACCTCGGCAGCCTCGACCCGCGCCTGGGCACCCTGACCGCCCTGCGCGAGCTCGACCTCTCCGGCACCGGGCTGCGCCGGCTCCCCGACGCCGTCGGCGACCTGGCCGAGCTGCGGGTGCTGGACATCTCCGGGAACCACTTCGAGGCGCTGCCCGACCGGCTCGGCGCCCTCGCCCGGCTGGAGGTGCTGCGCGCGGCCGACCTGAGCTGCGCGGTGCCCGAGGCGCTGGCCGGCCTCGGCGCGCTGCGCGTGCTGGACCTGTCCGCGCTGCAGCCGGGCGGGTACGACGACCCGGTCGCCTTCCCGCTGCCGGTGACCGCCCTGACCGGCCTGCGCGAACTGTCCCTCGCCCGCACCTGGCTCACCGAGGTCCCGGACGCGCTGCTGGCCCTGACCGAGCTGGTCCACCTCGACCTGCGCGGCTCGCTCTCGGCCGGCCTCCACCGGCTGCCGGACCTCGCCCGGCTGCCGCACCTGCGGGTGCTGCGGCTGAGCGGCCACACCCCCTGGGCGTTCCAGCCCGAACCGGGCCACGCGCTGCTGGACGCGGTGTGGGGCATCACCACCCTGGAGCACCTGGAGATCGACCGCTGGGGCGAGAAGAAGCACGGCGGCCGGATCCTGCGGCCCGCCCTCACCGCCCTGCCCGACGACGCCTTCGCGGCCATGCCGGGCCTGCGCCGGCTCGACCTGTCCTTCAACGAGCTCACCACGCTGCCGGAGTCGTTCTTCGCGCTGCGCCACCTCGAGGCCGCCGACCTGCGCTGCACCCGGCTGGACCACCGCACCGCCGAGCGGGCACGCACGGTCTTCCCGCTGCTGCGGTCGCAGCTGCGGGAGTGAGCCGCCCGGGCTGGTTCGTGGCCGGTCCGTAAGACCTGGAAGACTTCCGGGCATGGCAGAACCTCATGTCGTGCCCGCTGTCGTGCCCCCCGTCCTGCCGCCTGCCGTACCCCATGTGGTGGTCGTGGGCGGCGGCATCGCGGGACTGGCCGCGGCCGCTTTCCTGAGCGGGCCGCCCGGCGGCGCCCCCCGGGCCCGGGTGACCCTCCTGGAGGCGTCCGGGCACCTGGGCGGCAAGCTGATGACCGGCCTGGTCGGCGGGGTCCGGGTCGACCTCGGCGCCGAGTCGATGCTGGCCAGGCGGCCCGAGGCGGTCGAGCTGGCCCGCCTGGTGGGCCTGGACGCGGAGCTGGAGCCGCCGACCACCGCCAAGGCCGCGGTGTGGACCAGGGGGGAGCTGCGCCCGCTGCCGGCCGGCCAGCTGATGGGGGTCCCGGGCGACCTGGCCGCACTGGCCGCCTCCGGCGTGCTCTCGGCCGAAGGGCTCGCCAGGGCCGGCCGGGACGTTCCGGCGGAGCTCGGCGAGGACACCGCCATCGGCCGCTACGTCGCCGAACGGCTCGGCCGGGAGGTGGTCGACCGGCTGGTCGAGCCGCTGCTCGGCGGCGTGTACGCCGGCCGCTCGGACGAGATCTCGCTGCGGGCCGCCGTCCCGCAGCTGCTGGCCGCCGCCCGCGACGGCGGACCGCTGGTCGACGGCGTGCACCGGCTGCTCGGCCGGGCGCAGGCCGCCGGTCAGGCCGCCGGGCCGGTGTTCCAGGGGCTGCGCGGCGGCATCGGGACCCTGCCGGAGGCCGTCGCGGAGCACTGCCGCAAGGCCGGGGCCGACCTGCGCACCGGCACGGCGGTGTCCGGGCTGAAGCGGACCGCGGACGGCTGGCGGGTGACCGCCGGCGAGGAGGAGTTCGCCGCCGACGCCGTGGTGCTGGCCGTCCCCGCGCCGCAGGCCGCCGCCCTGCTGCGGGCCGAGGTCCCGGCCGCCGCCGCCGAACTGGCCGGGGTGGAGTACGCCGGAATGGCGCTGGTGACGATGGCCTTCCACCGCGCGGAGCTGGACCGCCCGCTCACCGGCAGCGGCTTCCTGGTGCCCCCGGTGGACGGTCGTTCGATCAAGGCCGCCACCTTCTCCTCCAACAAGTGGGGCTGGCTGGAGCGCGCCGCCCCCGACGCCTTCCTGCTGCGCACCTCGCTCGGCCGCCACCGCGAGGAGCAGGCGCTCGGCCTGCCGGACGAGGAACTGGTCGCCCGCTCGCTCGCCGACCTGGACCTGGCGGTGGGCCTGCGCGCCCGGCCGTACGACACGGCGGTCACCCGGTGGGGCGGCGGTCTGCCGCAGTACCCGGTCGGGCACCTGGACCGGGTGGCCCGGATCCGGGCCGCGGTGGCGGGCGCGGGGGCGCTGGCGGTGTGCGGCGCCGTGTACGACGGGGTGGGCATCCCGGCCTGCATCGCCAGTGCCCGCCGGGCCGTCGACGGACTGGGCGGCGCCGGCGGCGCCGCCGACCCCGTGCGGGACACCCCGCGCGGTGAAGGGAGAATGGACGCATGACTGAGACCACTGCAGACCAGCCCGTGAAGAAGAAGGCCCGTGACCTCAACCAGGTCATCCGCTACACCATGTGGTCGGTGTTCAAGCTGAAGGGCGAGCTGCCCGAGGACCGGGCCGCACTGGCCGCCGAGGTGGACGAGCTGTTCGCCCAGCTCGACGCCAAGGACGTGACGGTGCGCGGAACCTACGACGTCTCCGGGCTGCGCGCCGACGCCGACCTGATGATCTGGTGGCACGCGGAGAACTCGGACGACCTCCAGGAGGCGTACAACCGCTTCCGCCGCACCGCGGTCGGCCGGGCGCTGGAGCCGGTCTGGTCGAACATGGCGCTGCACCGCCCGGCGGAGTTCAACAAGTCGCACATCCCGGCGTTCCTGGCCGACGAGCGGGCCCGCGACTACGTCTGCGTCTACCCGTTCGTCCGCTCCTACGAGTGGTACCTGCTGCCGGACGAGGAGCGCCGGGCGATGCTCGCCGAGCACGGCATGATGGCCCGCGGCTACCCGGACGTCCGGGCCAACACGGTGGCCTCCTTCGCGCTCGGCGACTACGAGTGGCTGCTCGCCTTCGAGGCGGACGAGCTGCACCGGATCGTCGACCTGATGCGCGACCTGCGCCCGTCCCGGGCCCGGCTGCACGTGCGCGAGGAGGTGCCGTTCTTCACCGGCCGCCGCAAGCCCGTCGCCGACCTGCTGGCCGGCCTGGTCTGACCGCCGTCGCGGGCGGCGCCGCGCTCAGTGCAGCAGCGCCGCCCGCAGCCGCGCGTCCGGTACGGCCTGCGGGCCGACCATCGCGACCGCGGTGAGCAGTTCGCGCTCGGCGTCGTCGACCGGCCCGCCGTGCTGCTGCGGCAGCCGGGCCGCCCGCAGCACCCGCTGCCCGGCCGGTGCGGCCCACCGGGTGTACGGGTGGACGTCGACCCGGGCCATCAGCAGCGTCCCGCCGGTGAGGACCAGCGGCAGCGCGAACCAGGCCGCCGCGGGCCCCGCCGTCCCGGGCCCGCCCAGCAGCAGCGCCGCCGCCAGCAGGGCCAGCGCCGCCAGGAACGCGGTCCTGACCTGACGGACCGCCAGCACCGTGGCCTCGCGGACCCGGGGCGGGGTCGCCAGCCCGGCCGCGGCGAGCCGTTCGCCGATCTCGAGTACGGTCGGGTGCCCGGCCAGCAGCGTGCGAAGCCGGGCGGTCCGGCACTGGCCGTCGCGGCCGACCGAGCCGATCAGCGCCCGCTCCAGCCGGCTGCGGCCCTGCGGGTCGACCACCGTGGTCCAGCCGGTGTGGGCCAGGTGCAGCCGGCCCCGGGCCGCCATCAGCACCAGCACCAGGTCGACCACCCGGGTCGGCCCGCCGGCCAGGTACGCGGTCTCGTAGAGGCCGACGCCGGCCGGCTGCCCGGCCGCGGCCGGCGGACCGTCCGGGTCGGGGCCGAAGGTGGCGGCGACCCGGACCAGCCGCAGGCAGGAGACGACGGCCGTGACGCAGGCGGGGATCAGCAGGAGCAGCCACATGGGGCTGTTGTATTCCGGTCCGGGACACCGGCGGAACACAACCCCGGACCGCGATACCGAACTGTGACCGAACCGTCCCGGTCAGGACCCGCAGCCGCCGCCACCGCCGCAGCTGGATCCGCAACTGCTGCTGGAGCCACAGCTGCTGGACGATCCGCAGCTGGACGAGGAGGACCCGCAGCTGCTGGACGATCCGCAACTGCTGCTGGAGCCGCAGCTGCTCGACGATCCGCAACTGCTGGAGGAGGAGCCGGAGTCCGAGCTGCTGCCGCACCACACGGCGGTCGAGCAGCTGGAGCCCGAGGAGTCCGACGTACCCGCCGAGGCCGAGCCGATCCGCGGCAGCAGGTTCTGGCGCAGCACGTCGTCGCTGAGCACCGCCGCGCCGCCGAGCGCCACCCCGCCGAAGAGCAGCAGGTCCGCGGTCGAGGTGGAGCCGGTGTCGTGGGGCCGCCAGGGCGCGCCCTGCTGCATCATGGCCAGCTGCCGCTTTCCGGCCGGTGTGATCCGGGCCCGGCCCGGCCGGGTGGACACCAGGCCGATCAGGCCGACGATCAGCAGGACGGCGAACGCGGGGAACGGGGGGAAGGAGAACTCGTTCTCCTCGGAGATCCGGTGGATCCAGGCGATGGAGGCCAGGACTCCCAGGACGACCGTGGCCGCCATGGCCAGCAGCCAGAAGCGGCGGGCCCGCACCACGGCCCGGTGCAGGTCCGGACGGCGCATCAGCCCGCGGTCCGCGAGGCGGTTGCCGATCTCCTGCACCGCGTCCGCGCGGGCGACCTTGCGGCGCAGCGCGTCGAGGTCCAGGCGGCGGGCCGGGCCGGCCGCCTCGATCAGCGCCGCCTCCACGGCGTCGCGCGGCGCCGGGTCGGTGACCGTGACGGTCCGGTCGCGGGAGACCACGATCCGGCCCTCGCGCTCCATCCGGACGACCGCCGTGTCGGCGACCCGGCCCGGCCCCCCGGCCAGGAAGGCGGTGTCGAACAGGCCCAGGCCGCGGCCCGGCAGCCCCTGCGGGTTGGGGACCCGCCGCATCCGCCGCAGGGCGGTGGAGGTCCAGATCATGCCCACGGCCACCAGGGCGCAGGCGATGAGGAAGTGTGTGTGCCACATGGTGTGTCGTCCCCCGTCGGATGGGTCGTGAGGTGGTGCTGCGGCCGGCCGGTGGGCCGGCCCGGCTCAGCGGCCGAAGCGGCGGCGCAGCCGCCCGGTGCCGGCCGGCCGGAGCCACTGGGTGAGGGCGCCGCGCCAGGGTGTCGCGGGCTCGGCGGTCAGCGCCCACTCGGCGAACGCCCGGGCGTCGGCCCGGTAGCCGCCGCTCTGCCGGTGCTGCCGCGCGTACCGGCGGAACAGCGGGTCGTAGGCCTCGCCGAGGATCGCCGCCAGGTCCGGGGCCACCCGGGCGACGGTGTCCCGGCGCTTGGCGGCCAGGCCCTCGGCCTGGGTGCGGACCTGCTCGGGGTCGAAGCCCTCGGGCACCGGGCCGTCGGCGACCAGGGCGGCCAGCAGGTCGGTCTGCTGCCGGGCGAGCCGGGCGCGGGCCATCAGGAGTTCGGGGTCGGCCTCGCCGTCGCCGCCGCGCAGCACGTACTCGTCGCGCTCAGACATGCTGCACCTGCTGGGTCAGCACCCGGCGGATGTCGTCGAGTTCGCCGGCCAGTTCGGCCGGCGGCGGGAAGTCGGCGTCCCGCTCCAGCAGGACGCCGGGCGGTGCGGTGCGGGCGCAGAGTTCGGCCAGCACCTCCAGGACGGGCGCGGTGACCGGGTGGGCGTGGGTGTCGTGCCAGACACCGCCGCGCTCGATGCCGCCGGCCACGTGGACGTAGGCGATCGCCTCCAGCGGCAGCCGGTCGAGTTCGGCGCCGATGTCGAGGCCGAGGTTGACCCGGTTGGTGTGCAGGTTGGCGACGTCGACCAGCAGCCGGACCCCGGTCCGTTCGACCAGTTCGGCGAGGAACTCGCCCTCGGTGAGCTCGTCCTGGGGCCAGCGCAGGTGGGCGGCGATGTTCTCCAGGGCCAGCGGCACCGGCAGTTCCTGCTGGGCGATCCGGACGTTCTCCGCGATCACCCGCAGCGACTCCCGGGTGCGCGGCACCGGCAGCAGGTGCCCGGCCTCCAGGCCGCCCGCCCGGACGAACGCCAGGTGCTCGGTGACCAGCGGCGCGGCGAGTGCCCCGGCCACCTCGGCGAGCCGGGCCAGCCGGGCGCGGTCCGGCGGCTCGGCGCCGCCGAGGCCGAGCGAGACGCCGTGCGGGACGACCGTGACGCCCCGGGCGCGCAGTGCGGTCAGCGACTCGGGCAGGTGCCCGGCGCAGATGTTCTCGGCGACCACCTCGACCCAGTCGAGGCCGGGCAGCCGCTCCACCACGGTGTCGATCTCGGACCGCCAGCCGATGCCGACGCCCAGCCGGGGCGCGGCCGCGGTGGTGGCCGCGGTGCGGTGTGTCATGGGTGACGCCTCCTTCCGGAGGTGCTGCCGAAGCGGCATGGGAGAGGAAAGGCAGGGAAGAAGGGCAAAGGTACCGGCCCGGGCGGGGGGCTCCGTCGCGCGCCCGCCCTGATGCTGAGGGTGTATCCCCGGGGGCCCGCTGCCAACCCGTCCCCGGCAATCTCAGAGCTGAACTTGAGCTTTCCGCGGGGCCCCGGATATTTCAGCGGCGCCCGGCCACCGGAGTGGCTAACGTGGCCCGCCTATGACTGTCACCGTCCGTGCCTTCCGCCCGTCCGACGCCGTCGCGGCGACCGCCGCCCACCAGGCCGGCCGGCCGCATCTGGTCTCCACCCCCGAGCTGGTCGGCTGGCTGGCCGCCCGCCCGCGCTACCACCTGCTGGTCGCGGAGTCGGACGGTCTGGTGGTCGGTTCGGCCAGGTTCGGCGAGCTGACCGACAGCGTCACCCCGCACCAGGCCTTCCTCAACGTCAGCGTGGTGCCGGAGCACCGCCGCCGGGGCGCCGGGGCGGCGCTGCTGACCGCCGCCGAGCAGGTGCTGCGGGCCAAGGGCACCACCCGGGTGCACGGCTGGGTCGACGACCGGCCGGGCGACCTGGCCTTCGCCGCCCGGTACGGCTACCGCGCGGGCCGCGTCGCCTACTTCGGGCACCTGGACCTGACCGCCGCCCTGCCGCCGCTCACCCCGCCGCCGCCCGGTGTCGAACTGCGCGGCGCCGACGCCTTCCTGGCCGACCCGTACCCGCTGTACCTGATCGACGTGGCCGGTTCCCTGGACGAGCCGGGCGACCTGCGACTGGACGCCCAGCCGTACGAGGAGTGGCTCGCCGAGGTCTGGGACCGCCCGGACCTCGACCGCGCGCTCAGCGTCGTCGCGGTGGCGGACGGCGTCCCGGCGGCGCTCAGCGCGGTGCAGACCGACGGCGCCACCCGGTACTGGTCGGCCTTCACGGCCACCCGTCCCGAGTTCCGCGGGCGGGGCCTGGCCAAGCTCGCCAAGCTGGACTCCCTGCACCGGGCCCACGCGGCCGGCCTGACCGCGGCGTACACCAGCAACGACGGCACCAACGGGCCGATGCTGGCGATCAACGCCTGGCTCGGCTACCGGCGTTGCGCCGGCGAGCTGAAGCACGTCCGGGACCTCGCCCCCTGACGGTGCCGGGCGGCGCCGGCTACTCGATCTCCACCCCGTGGGCGCGGGCCAGGCCCGCCAGGCCGTCCGACCAGCCCTGGCCCACCGCGCGCAGCTTCCACACCTCGTCGGCGGCGCCGGCCCGGTGCCGGTAGACCTCGGCGACCAGCATCGCGGAGATGCCGGGGTCGGCGGGCGGGGTGAAGGTCCAGCCGGTACCGGCGGCGCCGCGCACCTCCAGCCGGGCGTCCCGCAGCTGCCCGCAGTCGGTGCCCGCGTCGGTGTCCATGTTCACCGAGACGGCGACCCGCCGGACCGCGGCCGGCAGCACGCGCGGCCGGATGGTCGCGGTCTCGGTCGTGCGGCCGCCGGACGTCCCCTTCGGACCGAGCACCACGGCGCCGCCGGCCGCCCGCGGCTGGTGGTAGAAGACGAAGTCCTGGTCGCCCCGCACGGTGCCGTCGGCGGTGAGCAGCAGCAGCGTGAGGTCGGCCTCGGCCCCGGCGGCGCCGAACACGACGGACAGTTCGGCGAGGTCGGCGTCGGGCAGGACGACGTTCTGCCCGGGGGCCAGCGGCTCGGCCTGCTCCGTGCGGGCCGGGGTCGTGCGGGCCGGGGCGGTGCGGGGGCGCGCGGCACCGGCGGTCCCGGGGCGGGCGCCGAGCCGGCCGGCCAGGCCGTGCTGGTGCAGCAGCTCCACCAGCTGTTCGCCGTCGACCAGGGTCAGCGGCTTGCCCTTGACCCAGTCCCGGGAGCCCTTGCCGAAGGTCGCGGTGGTGACCAGGATGCCCTTGTTCGCGCCGTGGTGGACCCGGGTGGCGTCCAGGTCGCGGACCGCGGTCGGGTCGACCCGCCCCCGGTAGCGCTTGGCCTGGATGACGATCTGTCCGCCGGTGATCGGGTCGGGGTCCTCGGCGACCACGTCCACGCCCTGGTCGCCGCTGCGCGCGGTGGTCCTGGTGAGGAAGCCGCGGCGGCGGAACAGCTCGGCGACCAGCTCCTCGAACTCCAGCGGGTCCATCACGAACAGGTCCGGCTCCTCGCCGTCGCCGGACGCCGGGCGGCCGGCCGCGACGGGCGCCGCGGGTTCCGGCGCGGCGGCGGTGGCGTCGGCGGGCCGGGCGGCCGGTACCGGCTGGAGCTTCTCCGGGCGGGCCGAGAGCGCCCCGCCGAGCCCGTCGACCAGGCAGCTGACCGGTTCGACCCGGTCCAGCGCCAGGGACAGCAGGCCGGTGCGGGTCACCGTGACCGACAGCAGGTACCGCCGGTCCGGGCGGCCGGTGGCCGGGTCGGGCGCCGGGACGTAGCCGTTGAGCGCCACCGAGTCGAGCAGCCCGTCGGCGTCGGCGCGGAAGAGTTCGGTCAGCACCCGCAGCGCGCACTGGGCCAGCACCTCGCGGTAGACCTCCTTGCGTTCGGTGGCCGACCGGTTCACCTCGGCCTCGCGGTCGTCCACCTTGACGTAGCGGTAGCGGGCCAGCGCCGGGACGACCTCGTACCCGGGCAGCAGGACGTCGACCGCGAGCAGCCGCCGGTCCGGCTCCCAGGCGGCCGAGCTCTCCTGCGGCACCCCGTCGGGCCAGTCGCCGCGCCAGGCCAGCGCGGTCTCGAAGTACTCCGCCACCGCGGCGGGTTCGCCCGCCGCGAGCCGGGCGGCCAGCCGCCGGGCCGGTTCGCCCTGCGCGGCCGCCGCCCGGCGCTGCCCGGCGGCCCAGGCGTCGTACTGCGCCCGGTACTCCTCGAGTTGGCGCAGCCGCTGCTGCTCGGCGGCCTGCGCCGCGTACCAGTCGTGCTCGAAGCGGGCCCGGGCGTGCCCGAGCCGGTCCTCGTACTCCCGGCGGATGCCGGGGTCGAGCAGCTGCTGACCGGTCGGCGGGACCACGTGGTACCAGGACTGGTCGGGCAGCGTGACCGGCACGCCCAGCTGCCCGGGGTCGAACGGGGCCGGCTTGACGGCCTGCCCCAGCTGCGCCAGGCCGAACGCCGGACCGGTCAGCCCCTGCGCCAGGATGCCCCGCAACTGCGCCATCCGGGCGTCGAGTTCGGCGGTCCGCCGGGCCGCGTCGTCCTCCCTGGCCTGCCGGTAGGCGCGCAGCGCCTCGCGCTGCCCCTGGGCGGCGGCGCGCTGGGCGGCCCGCTGGTCACGTTCGTACCGGGCCTGCGCCGCGGCGGCGGAGCGGCGCTGGGCCTCCGCCTGGCGGTGCTGTTCGCGCTGGGCCTGCGCCAGCATCCCGAGTACCCCCGTGCCGTACCGCTGTGCCACCGCGCGCCTCCCCGCCGTCCTGACCGATGATCAGTCTGGCACGGCGCGGGCGGCCCGGCGGCAGCGGTGATCGGACGGTTACTCAGCGGCTTCCCGGGCGCGCGCCGCCGCCCGCCCGGACCACCGGCCCGCCCCGGTCCCCGCTCAGCCGTCGGCGGGCCGCAGGGTGAGCGAGATGCTGTTGATGCAGTACCGCTGGTCGGTCGGGGTGCCGTAGCCCTCGCCCTCGAAGACGTGCCCGAGGTGGCCGCCGCAGCGGGCGCAGCGGACCTCCACCCGGCGCATGCCGAGCGTGGTGTCCTCGATGTACTCGACCCGGTCCCCGGCGAGCGGCGCGTAGTACGAGGGCCAGCCGCAGTGGCTGTCGAACTTGGTCTCGCTGCTGAACAGTTCGCTGCCGCAGGCCCGGCAGGCGTACACCCCGACGGTCTTGGTGTCGGTGTACTCGCCGACGTGCGGGCGCTCGGTGCCGGCCTCGCGGAGCACGTGGTACTCCTCCGGGGACAGCTGCTCGCGCCACTCGGCGTCGGTCTTCTCGATCTCGTAGCTCACGGCTGGCTCCCCGGCTCGCTGGTGTCGGGCCTGTCGCTCGCAGACCCGGCGCGCCTCCCGCGGAGCGGGCCGGGCCGGCGACGCACCGCTGCCGGTGCGTGGACGGCGCCCCCGGCCGCCGGCCGGGAGCACCCCCATCCTGCGCCCGGCGGGTGCCCGTCCGGTACGCCGTGGGCCGCCCGGGCCCGATCCGTAAGACACGCGTTAGCTTGCAACGTCCGCGAGGCGCGCCAGAATTTCGGGGCCCAGGTTGGTGACGTCACCGGCACCCATGGTGAGCAGCAGGTCGCCGGGCCGGGCCAGGCCCGCCAGCAGGGCCGGGGCGGCCGCGAAGAAGTGCTCGGCGGTGACGTCGGCGCCGGCCCGGCGGGCCGCGTCGATGATCAGCTCGCTGGTGACGCCGGGGATCGGGTCCTCGCGGGCCGGGTAGATGTCCAGCACCACCGAGGCGTCGGCCAGCGCCAGCGCCTGCCCCATCTCCTCGGCCAGCTGCTGGGTGCGGCTGAACAGGTGCGGCTGGAAGACCACCAGGACCCGGCCGGTGGCGGCCTCCCGGATCGCCTCCAGGTCGGCGGTCATCTCGGTGGGGTGGTGGGCGTAGGAGTCGATCACCTGGACGCCGGCCGCCTCGCCCTTGAGCTGCAGGCGGCGGCGGACGCCGGTGTAGCTGCCGATGGCCTTGGCCAGGTCGGCGGCCGGGACCCCGAGGGCGACGCCCGCGGCCAGCGCGGAGACCGCGTTGTGCGCGTAGTGCCGGCCGGGCACCGACACCGTGAAGACCAGCTCGGCGCCGTCCAGCTCGACGGTGACCTCGCTGGTCATGCCGCGGGCGACCACCGAGCGCACCCGCACGTCGGCGTCCTCGGCGGCGCCGACGGTGACCACGTTCAGGCCGGGCCGGCCGGCCACCCGGGCGGTCAGCTCCCGGGCGCCCTCGTGGTCGGCGGAGACCACCAGGGTGCCGCCGGGCACGATCCGGCCGACGAAGGTCTCGAAGGACTGGTAGATCTCCTCCATCGACGCGTAGTTCGCGTGGTGGTCCAGCTCCACGTTGAGCACGATCGCCACCTCGGGCGCGTACTTGTGGAAGCTGCGGTCGCTCTCGTCGGCCTCGGCGACGAAGATCTCGCCGGTGCCGTGGTGGGCGTTGGAGCCGGGGGCGTCCAGGTCGCCGCCGATCGCGTAGGACGGGTCCAGGCCCAGCTCGGCCAGGCTGACCGCGAGCATGCTGGTGGTGGTGGTCTTCCCGTGGGTGCCGGCCACCGCCAGCGCCCGGCGCCCGCCCATCAGCGCGGCCAGCGCGTCGGAGCGGTGCACCACCGGGATGCCGCGCTCGCGGGCGGCGGCCAGCTCCGGGTTGTCGGTGCGGATCGCGCTGGAGACCACCACGCTGCTGGTGCCGGCGGGCAGGTTCTCGGCGGCGTGGCCGATGTGCACCTCGGCGCCGAGCTCGCGCAGCGCCAGGACCGTCTCGGACTCCTTGGCATCGCTGCCGGACACCTTGGCGCCGCGCACCGCGAGGATCTTCGCCAGGCCGGACATGCCGGCGCCGCCGATACCGATGAAGTGCGGGGCGTGCAGGTCGTGGGCGGCGTCGTTCAAGAGAGTGCTCCGTACTCGGGTGCGGCGGGGCGGCCGTGGCGGCAGGACGGCGAATCGTCCTCGCGGAGGATCCGCAAGGACGATTCTGCACTACCGGACGGTGGGGCCTAGGAGTCCCGGGCGAACAGTTTCAGGACCGGGACACCCACCTTGTGCCGGGCCTGGGAGGCCCAGTCCCGGTGGAAGAACTCCTCCACGAAGTGCGGGGAGGTGAGCACCAGCACCTCGTCGGCCCGGTGCTGCTCGACCACCTCGCGCAGCCGGTCCAGCGGGCTGTCCTGGACCACTTCGCCGCTGGCCTCGGCCCCCGCGCGTTGCAGGTGGCGCAGGCTGTGCGCGAGGGATTCGCTCGCAAGAGTGGGGCTGTCGGCCGCCTCCCCCTCGTGTTCGTGCACCGCCTTGTCGAGATGGCCGAGGGCCACGTCGTCGAGCGCGCGCAGCAGCTCGTCCTGCCGTCCGCGCGGCTGCATCAGGACGACGAAGGAGACCTTCTCCTCGCCGTGGAGGGTGGTGACCAGCTCCACATCGGCGTCGGAGAGTGCTTTTTCGATCATCAATACGGTCTTGAACACGTGAGTCCCTTCGCGGTTGCAGGCCCCCGGGTCCGGCGTCCCTTCTCATACTGCCCGGAGGAAGCTTTCCTCACGCTGCTCACGCGCCACATGGGCCACGGTGGGGCGGGAACACCCGGTACCGGGCCCGATCAGGCCCCGGCCGCGGTCCCGGCCGCCGTCCCGGCCGCGGTGTCGGCGGCGCGCAGGTAGCGGGTGAACAGGAACCCGTTCTGCTCGATCAGCGACACCAGCCGCATCCGCGCGGCGGACTGCAGCGCCGGACCGTGCAGGATCCGCGGCGACTCCCCGCCGCTGAGCACCGGCGCCAGCGACAGGCAGAGTTCGTCCAGCAGACCGGCCGCGGCCAGCTGGCCCAGCAGCCGGGGGCCGCCCTCGGTCAGCTGCCGGTGCCAGCCCCGCCGGGCCAGCTCCGCGAGCGCCGCCGGCAGGTCCACCGCGTCCTCGCCCGCCACCACCAGGTCGGCCGCCGCGGCCACCGCCCGGCGAGCCTCGGCGGGCGCGCTCTCGCAGGTCACCACGACCGTCCTGACCAGCGGCGCGGTGAACAGCGGCGCCGTCAGGTCGAGGTCCAGGCCGCGCGAGACGATCGCGATCACCGGTGCCGGCGGCTGCCCGGCCGCCGCGCGGGCCGCCGCGAACTCCTTGCGCGCCCGGGCCGGCCGGTACCCCTCCGCGCGGACCGTCTGCGCGCCCACCAGCACCACGTCCGCCAGCGCCCGCAGAACACCGAAGATCCGCTTGTCGGCGTCGCCGGACAGCCCCTCCGAGAGACCGTCCAGCCGGGCCGCGCCGTCCAGGCCGCTGACCATGTTGGCGCGCAGCCACGGCAGGCCGCGGCCGACCTGCTCCGGGTACGCGTACACCTCGGCCAGCGATGCGAGCGACCACAGGTCGTCCACCGGCCCGGACAGGGGATTGATCAGCTGCTGCATGGGGCAGAGTCTCCCACCCGGGGCCTGCCCGACCACGCGCGCGCGCCCGGCGGGAGCGGTCGCACAGGCCCTCGCGCGTCGGCGGGGTGCACGGCAAGGCGTACCCTTTCCACGTGTCTGCTGCCCCTCACCCCGAGACCGCCGAGGCGATACCCGTGGCCCGCCCGGCCGCGCTCGCCGACCGCCGCCCCGTCGTCTCCGCCGAGCGCCTGGTCGCCGAGATGGTCCCGCCGCCGCGCTTCACCGGGGTCAGCTTCGGCAGCTACCTCCCCGACCCCACCCAGCCGAGCCAGTACGAGGCCGTGCAGGTGCTGGAGCAGTTCGCCGCCGGACTCAACGGCGCGGCCGCCGCCCCCAGGCGCAGCTGGTTCCGGCGCTCGGCCCCGGCCCCGGCCGGCCCCTCCGGGATCTACCTGGACGGCGGCTACGGCGTCGGCAAGACCCACCTGCTGGCGTCGCTCTGGCACGCCACCCCCGGCCCCAAGGCGTTCGGCACCTTCGTCGAGCTCACCAACCTGGTCGGCGCGCTCACCTTCAAGGGCGCCGTCGAGACGCTGTCCGGGCACCGCCTGCTGTGCATCGACGAGTTCGAGCTCGACGACCCGGGCGACACCGTGCTGGTATCCACCCTGCTGAGCCGGCTGGTCGAGAACGGCGTCAAGCTCGCCGCCACCTCCAACACCCTCCCCGAGAAGCTCGGCGAGGGCCGGTTCGCCGCCACCGACTTCCTGCGCGAGATCCAGGGCCTGTCCGCGCACTTCCGCCCGCTGCGGATCGACGGCCAGGACTACCGCCACCGCGGCCTGCCCGAGGCGCCGCCGCCGTACTCCGACGCCGAGGTCACCGAGCGGGCCGGCCGGGCGCCCGGCGCGGTGCTGGACGACTTCGACGCCCTGCTGGAGCACCTCAAGGAGGTGCACCCGAGCCGCTACGGCGCGCTGCTGGACGACGTCCGGTCGGTCTTCCTGCGCGGCGTGCGCCAGGTCGACGACCAGTCCACCGCGCTGCGGCTGGTCGTCCTCGCCGACCGGATGTACGACCGGGAGCTGCCGATCACCGCCTCCGGCATCCCCTTCGACCAGGTCTTCCCGGAGGAGCTGCTGCGCGGCGGCTACCGCAAGAAGTACCTGCGGGCGATCTCCCGCCTGGTCGCGCTGGCCCGGGACAGCGCCAAGTCCTGACCCCGGCCGCCCGCCGCGGCCCTACCGGGCGGCCGCCCGCGAGGCCGTCCGCCAGGCGGCCGTCACCGCCGCGTGCGCCTGCGCCGTCGCCGCCTCGACCTCGCCGGCCAGCCGCACCGGCGCACCGACGTGCACGTGCAGCACCGGCCGGCGCAGCGGCGCGGTCGCCAGACCCGCCAGCTGCTTGGCGGTCGACCCCGAGCTGATCCGCCGGGAGCCGGCCTGGCCGAGCGGGACCACCGGCGCTCCGGTCCGCGCCACCAGCCGGGCCAGGCCGGTCCGGAACGGCCCGGGTGCGCTGTCCGCCGCGTCCACCCGCCGGGGCAGCCGGCCCTCCGGGTAGATCACCACCACCCGGCCCGCCGCGAGCGCCTCGGCGGCCGCCTCCAGCGCCTCGGCGGCCCGCTCGCTGCCCCGGTGCACCGGGATGTGCCCGCCGCGCACCAGCGCGCCGCGCAGCACCGGGATCCGCCACAGCCCGGCGGTGGCCAGCACCACCGGCCGCACCCCCAGCCGGTCCAGTGCGGCCAGCACCACCCCGGGGTCCGCCAGCGAGGAGTGGTTGGCCGCCAGCACGCTGCCCGGGGCGATCCCGGCGCCCTCCTCGGTGCTGACCCGCAGGCGGCCGAGGGCCGGGACGACGGTACGGGCGACGGTGCTGAGCATCTGCGGTCCTCGGTTCGGTGCCGGAACGGGCACCCCAGTGTCCCGCCCGTCCGCGGCGGCCGGCCTGAGCCCCCGTACTCATCCCGGGCCCCGCACCCGTCCCCGGCCCCCGCACCGCCGCATCCCGCCCGGACTGTCGGTGCCTGGCCGTACGGTGGTGTCGTGCGTCCCATCACGAGTATCGAGCGGTCCGTGGCGCCCTTCGAGGTCGTCAGCCCCTACCAGCCGAACGGAGACCAGCCGACGGCCATCGCCGAGCTGGAGCGCCGGATCCGGGCGGGTGAGAAGGACGTCGTCCTGCTCGGCGCCACCGGCACCGGCAAGTCGGCGACCACCGCCTGGATGATCGAGAAGCTCCAGCGGCCCACCCTGGTGATGGCGCCGAACAAGACGCTGGCCGCCCAGCTGGCCAACGAGTTCCGCGAGCTGCTGCCGAACAACGCGGTCGAGTACTTCGTCTCGTACTACGACTACTACCAGCCCGAGGCGTACGTCCCGCAGACGGACACCTACATCGAGAAGGACTCCTCGATCAACGAGGAGGTCGAGCGGCTGCGCCACTCCGCCACCAACTCGCTGCTCACCCGCCGCGACGTGGTGGTGGTCGCCTCGGTCTCCTGCATCTACGGCCTCGGCACCCCGCAGGAGTACGTGGACCGGATGGTGCAGCTCAAGGTCGGCGAGGAGGTCGACCGGGACGCCCTGCTGCGCCGCTTCGTCGACATCCAGTACACCCGCAACGACCTCGCCTTCACCCGCGGCACGTTCCGGGTCCGCGGCGACACCATCGAGATCTTCCCGGTCTACGAGGAACTCGCCGTCCGGATCGAGATGTTCGGCGACGAGATCGAGGCGCTCTACACCCTGCACCCGCTCACCGGCGAGATCATCAGCCAGGACGACTCCGTCTACGTCTTCCCCGCCTCCCACTACGTGGCCGGCCCGGAGCGGATGGAGCGCGCGGTCAACGACATCGAGCAGGAGCTGGAGCAGACGCTCGCCCGGATGGAAAAGCAGGGCAAGCTGCTGGAGGCCCAGCGGCTGCGCATGCGGACCACCTACGACCTGGAGATGCTCCGCCAGATCGGCACCTGCTCGGGCGTCGAGAACTACTCGATGCACTTCGACGGCCGCGAGCCCGGCTCCCCGCCCAACACCCTGCTCGACTACTTCCCGGAGGACTTCCTCCTGGTGATCGACGAGTCGCACGTCACCGTCCCGCAGATCGGCGCGATGTACGAGGGCGACGCCTCCCGCAAGCGCACCCTGGTCGAGCACGGCTTCCGGCTGCCGTCCGCGATGGACAACCGCCCGCTGAAGTGGGAGGAGTTCCTGGAGCGGATCGGGCAGACCGTCTACCTCTCGGCCACCCCCGGCAAGTACGAGCTCTCCCGCGGCGACGGCGTGGTCGACCAGATCATCCGTCCGACCGGCCTGATCGACCCCGAGGTGATCGTCAAGCCCACCGAGGGCCAGATCGACGACCTGGTGCACGAGATCCGCAAGCGGGTCGAGCGGGACGAGCGGGTCCTGGTCACCACCCTCACCAAGAAGATGTCCGAGGACCTCACCGACTACCTGCTCGGCCTCGACATCCGGGTCCGCTACCTGCACAGCGACATCGACACCCTTCGCCGGGTCGAGCTGCTGCGCGAGCTGCGGGCCGGCGAGTACGACGTGCTGGTCGGCATCAACCTGCTCCGCGAGGGCCTCGACCTGCCCGAGGTCTCGCTAGTCGCGATCCTGGACGCGGACAAGGAGGGCTTCCTGCGGTCGGGCACCTCGCTGATCCAGACCATCGGCCGCGCCGCCCGCAACGTCTCCGGCCAGGTCCACATGTACGCCGACAAGATCACCCCGGCGATGGAGCTGGCGATCTCCGAGACCAACCGCCGCCGCGCGGTCCAGCAGGCGTACAACGAGGCCAACGGCATCGACCCGCAGCCGCTGCGCAAGAAGATCGGCGACATCCTGGCCACCATGTCCCGCGAGGACGTGGACACCGAGGAACTGCTCGCCACCGGCTACCGGCAGCAGGGCAAGGGCAAGGCCCCGGTGCCCTCGCTCGGGGCCGGCAGCAAGCCGCCCAAGAGCCTGCCCGCCGCCGAACTCGCCGAACTGATCCAGGACATGACCGACCGGATGCACACCGCCGCGGCCGAGCTGCAGTTCGAGGTGGCGGCCCGGCTGCGGGACGAGATCCGGGAACTCAAGAAGGAACTGCGGCAGATGCGCGAGGCCGGGATGGCCTGACCCGCCGCCCGGACGGCGCTCCCGGGGCCCGCGGCCCGTCCCGCGGTTTGTCTCAGGAGCGCCACAAACCACCGGTCCTGACCTGGCGACCCCCGGTCAGGCCATAGGGTTGGCCGCGGGAAGCTCTGCGACCCGCCCGTACGGGCCTCGACCGGTGTCGGCACCGAGGCCATCCGAGAGAGGACAGCACCGTGTCGGTGAACCTGGCAAAGGGCCAGAGCGTCAGCCTCCAGAAGTCCACCGGCGAGTCGCTGACCGTCGTGCGCATGGGCCTCGGCTGGAAGGCCGCCGCCCGCCGCGGCCTGTTCGGCCGCCGCACCAAGGAGGTCGACCTCGACGCCTCGGCGCTGCTGTACGCCGAGAAGACGCCCTCGGACGTGGTGTTCTTCCAGCACCTGGTGAGCAACGACGGCTCGGTCCGGCACACCGGCGACAACGTGGTCGGCGGTGTCGGCGCCGGCGGTGACGACGAGTCGATCCTGGTCGACCTGGCCCGGGTGCCGGTGCACATCACCCAGATCGTCTTCACCGTGAGCTCCTACACCGGCCAGACCTTCCAGGAGGTCGAGAACGCCCACTGCCGCCTGGTCGACGAGACCAACGGCACCGAGCTGGCCCGCTACGAGCTCGCCGGCGGCGGCGCGCACACCGGCCAGATCATGGCCAAGGTGGTCCGGGACGCCTCCGGCGGCTGGCAGATGACCGCGATCGGCGCGCCCGCCAAGGCCCGCACCTTCCAGGACATGCTCCCGGACATCGCCCCCTTCCTCTGACCGGCCCGATTGTCCGGCCCGGTGGTGTCCGGCCCGGTGGTGTCCGGCGCCGGCTCCGGCCCGGCCCCCGGCCGTGCCCGGAGCCGGCGTCGTAGCGGAGAGCAACGCAGGGGGAGAGGAACAGCGCCATGGCCGCCGAGCTGGTGCGGGGGCAGAACCTCCCGCTGCCGCACACCGCAGTGACCATCCGCCTCACGGCCGCCGGACACCCGGCGGCCGTGGTGCTGCTCGGCGACGCCGACGGCCGGATCCCCGGGACCGGGCACGTCGCCCACCCGGGCGCGCCCGTGCTGCCCGGGGTGACCGTGCCCGCCGGCCCGGCGGAGCAGTACGAGGTCCGGGTGGACCTGGCCGCGCTCCCGCCCGGCGTGGAGCGGCTCCCGGTGGCGCTGGTGCTTCCGCCGGGCGGCGTGTTCACCGCCGCCGCGGCACCCCGCGCGGCGCTGGCCGGCCCGGACGGGACCGACTTCGCCGTCTTCCCGCTCACCGGGCTCGGCCACGAGACCGCCGTGATCGCCGTCGAGCTGTACCGCCGCGGCGGGATCTGGAAGGTCCGCGCGGTCGGCCAGGGCTACGCCGGGGGCGCCGAGGCGCTGCTGCGCGACCACGGGGTGGACCGGCCCGCCGACCTCGCCGCCGCCCTCACCCCGGCCCCCGTCCCCGCCGGTCCCGCCGGGGCACCGGCCCGGGCCGCGACGCCCGCTCCCGCCCCGGCCGGCGGCTGGAGCGGCCCGCTGAACATCGCCCACCCGAGACGCCCCGCCCCCGGCACCACGCCGCCGCCCGCCACCCCGGCGCCCGCGACCGCCCCGCCCGCGACCGCCCCGCCCGCGACCGCCCCGCCCGCGACCGCCCCGCCCGCGACCGCCCCGGCGGCGACCGCCCCGGCGGCGGGCCACGAGGCGCCGGTCGCCGGTGACGCCCCCGGCTGGACCATGGACGAGCGGCTCTACAACCAGGTCTGGGGCATCTTCGAGGACGCGGCCCGGTCGGCCGCCGCCTACCGCTCCGCCGTCGAGTACGCCGACCGCCGCCAGGACCAGGAGATCGAGGGCCTGCTCGCCGACCCGCGCAGCCGCTTCGGCGCCGAGGCCGAGCTCGGCCGGATGCAGGCCCGCGCCCGCCGGGACGACCTGGTCTCGCGCGCCCGCGAGGTGCTGGACCGCGACACCGCCCAGCTGCTGGCGGAGCTGCGGGTGGTCGAGGAGGCCATGCCGGCCCCGATGGCGGCCTGGGACAGCGCCGTCTGGGCCGGCTGGACGCCCGTCGCCGAGCCGCCGCACGGCGTGCGGATCGGTGAGCTGAACCTGCCCGAGAACCCGGGGCTGCGGGTCCCGATGCTGCTGCGGTTCCCGCTCGGCCGCGGGCTCTGGGTGGACCACGGGTCCGCCCCGGAGTCCGCCGGCGGCCCGTTCACCGACGCGGCCGAGCGCAAGGCGGCGGCCTGCGCCGTGGCCGCCGCCACCGCCGCCCGGCTGCTGGCCTGCCACCCGCCGGGCGGCCTGCTGCTGCACGTCGTCGACCCCGGCGGCGGCAGCGCCTCGCTCGCGCCGTTCGCCCGGGCCGGGCTGCTCACCGGCCCGCCGGCCACCGACGCGGCCGGTGTCGCCGCCCTGCTGACCACCCTGGTCGAACGGGTCGACCTGATGCAGATGGCCCGCCGCGCGGGGGCGCCCGAGGCGCTGCCGCCGCACGTCGACCCGGCCGCCCGGCTGCTGCTGGTGCACGACTTCCCGTACGGCTTCGACGACGGCACCATCGCCAAGCTCCGCTACCTGGCCGAGGAGGGCCCCGAGGCCGGGGTGCACCTGCTGGTGGTGGCGGACCGGGCCGAGGCGAGGGCGTACGGTCCGGTGCTGGACCCGTTCTGGCGCGGGCTGACCCGGATGGCCCCGGTGCCCCAGGAGTACCTGGCGGACCCCTGGGTCGAGCACCTGTGGACGTACACCCCGGCGGTCCCGGAGCCCGGCGGCCTTGTGCTGCCCGCGCTGCTGGAGCGGATCGCGATGGCCGGCCGGGCGGCCCGCTGACCCGGCCCCCACCCCGGTCTTTTACCTTCCGGGGAGATCTCTTTACCTTTTCTTGGTGTTTTTTGGTACGGTGGACCGAAGCGGAGGGGAGTACTCCCGTCGCAGTGCGTCCGTCATCACGGCAGCCGGCCATCCGGCAGCCCGGGCCACTGGTCCGCGCGCCCCGCTCGTCGGGCGCGGCGGGCGGAGGAGACCTCCGGCAGACGACGTGTGTCCCGCCGACCTGCCGGAGGAGCAGCAGTGGACGTTTCCGTAGCGATGTGGGCCGGCACGATCGGGGTCCTGGTGGCCCTGATCGTGGCCGATTTCTTCATCGGCGGCCGCAAGCCGCACGAGGTGTCGATCAAGGAAGCCGGGATCTGGACGGCGGTGTGGGTCGCCCTCGCCGTCGCCTTCGGCGGCTTCCTGTGGTGGTACGGCGGATCGCAGCCGTCCGGTGAGTTCTTCGCCGGGTACATCACCGAGAAGTCGCTCAGCGTCGACAACCTCTTCGTCTTCATCCTGATCATGGGCAAGTTCGCGGTGCCGCGGATCTACCAGCAGCGCGTGCTGATGGTCGGCGTGATCATCGCGCTGGTCCTGCGGGCGGTCTTCATCGCCGGCGGCGCGGCCCTGGTGACCACCTTCTCCTGGGTGTTCTACATCTTCGGCGCGTTCCTGATCTGGACCGCCTGGAAGCTGATCAAGGACGCCCGGGCGGGCGAGGAGGACGAGGAGTTCGAGGAGAACCGCCTGCTGAAGTCGATCGAGCAGCGCTTCCCGTCGACCGACAAGTACCACGGCACCAGGCTCTTCATCCGGGAGAACGGCCGCCGGCTGATGACCCCGATGCTGATCGTGATGCTGGCCATCGGCACCACCGACGTGCTGTTCGCGCTGGACTCCATCCCCGCGATCTTCGGCCTGACCCAGGACCCGTACATCGTCTTCACCGCCAACGCCTTCGCGCTGATGGGCCTGCGGCAGCTGTACTTCCTGATCGGCGGCCTGCTGAAGAAGCTGGTCCACCTCAGCTACGGCCTGTCGGTGATCCTCGGCTTCATCGGGGTGAAGCTGGTGCTGCACGCCCTGCACGAGAGCGGCGTGCACGTCCCGGAGATCGGCATCCCGCTCTCCCTCGGCTTCATCGTGGTGGTGCTCGCGGTGACCACCGTGACCAGCCTGATCGCCTCCAGGAAGCAGCAGGAGCAGGCCGCCGCAGTCGGCGATGCGTGAGATCCCCCGATCGTGACGGTCCCTCCCACTCGCGCCAGGCGCGGCAGCGCCCCGGGCGCGCGCCTACGCCGTCTGGAACTCCTGCTGCTGGCCCTGGCGGTGGCGGTCGTTCTGGCGGCCACCGCCTCCTACGACCTCGCCCTGGACAGCGCACCGTCCGGCAACCTCGACGTCCTGGCACTCACCGTCGCCGGCACGGCCCTGCTGGCGCACCTCGCGGTCCGCCGCTGGGCGCCCTGCGCAGATCCGCTGATCCTCCCCATCGCCTTCCTACTCACCGGCCTCGGCATCGCGTTCATCGACCGCCTCGACCATGCGTACGCCTCCGCCCCCACAGCAGCAGGCCAGCTGAAATGGGCAGCCGTCTCCCTGATGCTGCTCATGGCCGTCCTCGCCCTGCTCCCCGACCACCGGCGGCTTCAGCGCTACCCCCACGTCACCGCCCTCACCGCCCTCGCCCTGCTGATGTCCCCGGCCCTGTTCCCCGGTGACATCTACGGCGCCAAACGCTGGATCATCCTCGGCCCGCTCTCCTTCCAACCGGGCGAGATCGTCAAGATCGCGATCGTGGTGTTCTTCGCCGGCTACCTCGCCACCCGCGCCGACACCCTCAGCCTGGCCGGACGCCGGATCCTCGGCATAGCCCTGCCCCGCGGCCGGGACCTCGGACCACTCCTGGTCGTCTGGGCCGTCAGCCTGCTCATCCTCGTCCTCGAACGGGACCTGGGCACCTCGCTGATCTTCTTCGGCGTGTTCGTCATCCTCCTCTACGTTGCCACCCGCAGAGCAGGCTGGGTCCTCACGGGCCTGCTGCTCGGCGCTACCGGGGCAGGAGTCGTCGGCGCCACCGAACCACATGTGAAAGGCCGGGTGGCGGCCTGGCTTGACCCCACCGCCATCTACCTGCCCCCCGCCCAACGTCCACCCGGCATCGTCTCCGAACAACCTGCCCAGGCACTCTTCGGGTTCGCAGCCGGCGGCGTGACCGGAACCGGCCTCGGCCAGGGACACCCCGAACTCATCGGATTCGCCGGACGCAGCGACTTCATCCTCACCGGCATCGGCGAGGAACTCGGCCTGGCCGGTGTCACCGCGGTCCTGCTCCTGTACCTGCTGCTGGTCACCCGCGCCCTGCGCACCGCCACCCACCTGACCGAGGACACCTTCGGACGTCTGGTCGCGGTCGGCCTCGCCGCGACCCTCGCCCTCCAGGTCTTCGTCGTGGCCGGCGGCGTCATGGGCCTGGTCCCCCTCACCGGCAAGGCCCTGCCCTTCCTGGCACTCGGCGGATCGGCCCTCACCGCAAACTGGATCATCGTCGCGCTGCTCCTGCGCCTGAGCGACCGCGCATACCGTCCCGGTCCTCCACCCGAACCCATCGGCCACCGAACCCCCAGCAGATCCGGCCGACACCCCTTCACGAGTAGACCCAAGGACCCAGCTCCGTGACGAGACTGCGCCGACGCCGCCGATCGTCGGAACGCCCCGACGCCGCCCACGCCCTGCGCCGTACTTCCACCATCTGTCTCCTCCTGATCCTGGCTCTGCTCGCCCAGGCCACCTGGATCCAGGTCCTCTCGGCCTCCGACAACCGCAACCACCGCGCCAACGCCCGCAACGCCATCGCCCGCTACGCCCAACCGCTCGGCAACATCTACGTCGGCGACCGCCCCGTCACCGGATCCGTCGACACCGGCCTGCGACTGCCCTACAAACGCACCTACACCGACGGTCCGATGTACGCACCGGTGACCGGCTACTCGTCACAGAGCTACGGGACCACCCAGTTGGAAGGGATCTACGACAAGGTCATCTCCGGTACCGACCCCACGCTGACCGGCCCGCTGGGCGCCTTCACCGGAGAACGCCGCCCCGCAGACGTCCTCACCACCATCGACCCACGCATCCAACAAGCCGCCTACGAGGCGCTCAAGGGCAAGACCGGTGCCGCAGTGGCCATCGACCCCGGAACCGGGCGCGTCCTCGCCCTGGTCAGCACACCCTCCTACGACCCTGCAACGTTCGCAGGCTCCACCAGCAAGGACCACGCAGCCTGGAAAGCCCTTCAGGACGACCCAGCCAAACCCATGCTCAACCGGGCGCTGCGCGCCACCTATCCGCCCGGCTCCACGTTCAAACTCGTCACCGCCGCGGCGGCGTTGGAGAAAGGCCTCTACACCTCGGTGGACCAGCCCACCGACAGCCCCTACCCGTACACACTGCCGGGCACCCGTACCCCCCTGCCCAACGACAACGCCTCCGCGCCGTGCCGCAACGCCACCCTGCGGGTCGCCCTCCAGTACTCCTGCAACAACGTCTTCGCCAAACTCGCCGCCGACCTGGGGGAGAAGACGATGGCAGCCCAAGCCCAGAAGTTCGGCTTCAACCAGTCGGACGTCGACATTCCGGTGCGCGCATCCACCAGCGTCTACCCCACGGGAATGGACGCCGCCCAGACGGCTTTGACCGGAATCGGGCAGTTCAGCGTCACCGCGACCCCGCTGCAGATCGCCATGGTCAGCGCAGCCATCGCCGACGACGGTCTGCTCCGGCGGCCCACCATGGTCGACAAAGCCGGAGCCACCACTCCGAGCCGCCCGGCCGCCGTCCGGGTCATGAGCCAGAAGACCGCGCGGGCCCTGCAGTCCGCCATGCAGTCCACGGTCAGCGCCGGCACCGCCCGCGTCGCCGCCCTTCCCGGAGCCACCGTCGGAGGCAAGACCGGGACCGCCCAGCACGGCGTCGACAACACAGGGATCCCATACGCCTGGTTCACCGCTTACGGGGACAACGGCAAGGGCGCCAAGGTCGCCATCGCCGTGGTGGTGGAGAACGGAGCAGCCAACCGGAACGACATCTCGGGCAGTGCTGTGGCCGGCCCCGTCGCCAAGACGATCCTCAAGGCCGCCCTGCGGGTGTGACCCCGTCCGTTCAACCCGTCGGATACAGCGCCGCCAAGACCGCACGGTGCGACAACCACCCCACCACCTGCTCCTCGGTGTCCAGCACCGGCAGGCCGGAATCATCGGTTCGGGTGAACAATTCCAATGCCCGGTCGAGGCTTTGATCCGGCGTCAAGACCGGGGGGAAAGACGCCACCTCCGATGCCGGACGCGCTGAGGCGGCCCCAGAGGCCAAGGCGTCGGCCGCGGCGAGCGCGCTCACCGTCCCCTGGTACCGCCCGACTCCGTCCACCAACGGCACACCGTCCTGCCCGCCCCCCGCCAGCACATCCACCACCTCACCGAGGGACGTGCCGACCGGTAGTACCGCAGTGGGTGCCATGGCAGCCTCCACCGAGACCGCCGCCGGCCCCGTCACATCCAGATCCACTCCCCGGCGCCGGAGCTTCGCCGAGTAGACCGTCTCCCGGCTCAAGGCATGGCTGACCCCTGTCGCCACGGCCACGGCCACCATCAAGGGGAGGATCAGCCCGCCCTCGTCCGTCAACTCGTACATGATCACCACCGCGGTGATCGGCGCCCGCGCCGACCCCGCGAACACAGCCGCCATGGCGACCACCGCCCACACCGATGACGACCCCACCACATCGGGAGCCACCTCCCCCCACACCTTCCCGTACGCGCTGCCCAGCATCGCCCCCACGAACAGGCTCGGCGCGAACACCCCGCCCGAGCCCCCGATCCCGATCGTCAGACTGCACGCCACGATCTTCCCCACCAGCAGGACCAGCAGGAACCCGACCTCGTACCCGCCCGCTACACCCTTCGCGAGGACCGGGTACCCCACCCCGTACATCTGTGGCAGCACCAGCAACACCGCCCCCAGCAGGAACCCACCCACCGCAGGGCGCAGCCACTCCGGACCGCGCCAGAGCGCGTCACACCCGTCCTCCACCAGGTACAGCACCTTGGTGAACGCCACCCCCACCACCCCGGCCACCACCCCCAGCAGCGCGAACAACCCGTAAGCGGCGACATGCCGCACCTCCAGCTGCGGAAGCTGCAGGAACGCCGCATCACCCAGCAGCGAACGCCCGACCACCGCCGCCGTCACCGAAGTGATCACCACCATGCCGAAACTGTGGGCGGCGAAGTCCCGCAGAATCAGCTCCATGGCGAAGAAGACCCCGGCCAGCGGCGCATTGAACGTCGCCGCGATCCCCCCGGCGGACCCGCAGGCCACCAGCATGCGCGTGCGCTCCTGATCGACCCTGAGCGCCGACCCCAGACTCGACCCCAGGGCCGACCCGATCTGAACGATGGGCCCTTCCCGGCCCACCGAGCCGCCACCCCCGATGCACAGCGCCGACGCCAGGGCCTTCACCACCGCGACCCGCGCCGGAATACGCCCGCCACGCCGGGCCACCGCGTACATCACCTCCGGGACGCCGTGCCCGCGAGCCTCCCGCGCGTACCGGTATACCAACGGCCCGTACACCGCGCCGGCCACCACCGGTGCGAACAGGACGAAGTACCGCCCCAGCCACGGAACCAGCGGGTTGTCCGCATGGCCTGCCGCCACGTAGTCGCGATGGCCCGACAGCACGCGGGTCACCGCCTCGATCAGCCACCGGAAGGCCACCGCCCCGAGCCCCGCGCCGACCCCCACCACCAGCGCCAGCACCACCAAGCCGCCCTGGTTCCGGCGCAGCGCCTCGGCGCCCCGTCGGCCCGCCCGTACGAGCGGCATACCCGCAGTCCGGGACGCACTCCGTTGGATATCCACCGGACCAGTGTGGCCGCCCCAGGGCCCGCACCCAGGTCAGGACACGGGCAGTTCTCCCCGAACCCGCTCGGCGAGTACGGCAGTCTCGTAACCGACTGCGCCCAGATCACAGCCCGCCTCGGCAAGAACCGCTACCGTATGCATACCCCCGGCAGGCATGGTGATCAGCACTCCGCGGTCCATCGAGATGACCGTCTGCAGCACGCCCCCGCCGCGGAAGATACGAGCGGCCCCGTCGGACAACGACGCCAGCCCGGAGGCGAGAGCCGCCACCTGATCGGCCTGGTCGCGGGGGAAGTCCACGGAGAGGGCACGCACGAGGCCGTCCTGCGAGACCACCATCGCATGGGACACCTCGACGGCCGCCGCACAGGCGTCGATCAGCACCTGCAGATCACCGGCCTGCGCAACCCGCCCGCTCATGCCGCCACCGAGGAGTGCCGTCGGCCGAACAGCGCCCGCAGCCCCCTGCCCCGACCTGTCCGGACACGGCTCCCTGGGCCCCACCCGGGCTGCTGCACTGCCGCCACCCGGCCGGCCCGCATCGTCCGCAGACGATGTCCGCCGCAGCGCTCGCACTCCGGCCGGGTCAGCGGAGAGGGAACGACCTGCCCCGCCCGGTGATACTGAACGTGCACCCCGCCTTCCCAGTGTTCGTGCGTGATCTCGTAGTCCGCCTCCCACCCCGCCCCACAGGACAGACAGACGAACGCGTAAGCCTCGGACACGGCCGCCGGGTCGATGGTGCGAAGGCTGCTCATGGGGATCGCCTCACTAACGCTGAAAGCAACGGACCGTTCCACCCAACCTCGTCCGCCCCCTCGCGGGAGTCCTCCGATCGGACGACCAGCTGGCCGAGCGCAGGCGTCGGCCGATCGCCGTGCTCCTGCTGAGCGCCGGGGGACTCACCGGAACGGTCACCCGGCACCGCGAGCCCGAACGCCGCCCACTCACGGACCATCGCGCCGTAGATCGGCGTCAGCGGATCGTCCTGCTCCACACCGGCCGTGTTCTCCCACATAGATCCCTCATCGTTCTCGTCGTACAACCGGAGCAGGGGCGGGCCAGACGCCCGCGGAACATCCCGCCGGGGCCGCCCCTGCAGTCTTCCGCCTCCTCAACCACCCGCTAAGAGCAGACAGGGCAGGCCCGAGGGCACACCGCCGGGCTCGCAGACGCCGCGCCTCCCAGGGCCGCCCCGGGGTTCTCGATCTATCCTGGACAGGCGGGCGCGGCCACAGGTCGGCCCGCTCCCCGTCCCCGCGCGGAAGGACACAGTGCCGATGTCCGGGCAAGGTGCCAAGGTCACGGCCGTCGTCGCCGACGACCACCCCATCTACCGCGAAGGCATCGCACGGGGGCTCACCCTGAGCGGCCAGATCGAGGTCGTCGCCGAGGCCGACAACGGCACGGACGCACTCGCCGCCATCAAGGAGCACCAGCCCGATGTAGCGGTCGTGGACTACCGCATGCCCGGGCTCGACGGCACCGAAGTGGTCCATGCCATCGCCCGCGACAAGGTCCCCACCCGCGTCCTGCTGCTGTCCGCCGTCACCGACAGCTCCATCGTCTTCAAAGCCGTGGAGGAAGGCGCCGCCGGATACCTCCCCAAGGACTCCAGCCGCTCCGAGATCGTGCAGGCGGTTCTCCGCGCGGCCAAAGGCCTGACCGTGATCCCCCCCGAACTCGCGGGCGACCTTGCCGGGGAGATCCGCCTACGCGCCGCCCACGATGCCCCCATCCTCACGGAACGTGAGAGCCAGGTACTCCAAGGCTTCGTCCGCGGCCTCAGCATCCCCCAGATCGCCGGAGAACTCTTCATCGGGGTCAGCACTGTCAAAACCCACACCGCACGACTGTACGAGAAACTCGGCGTCTCCGACCGTGCCGCCGCCGTCGCCGAAGGGATGCGCCGAGGTCTGGTGGAGTAGTCGCACCAACAGCCGAGACCCGAACCGCACGGACCGGGACCACGAAACACCGTGCACATCTCGCGCAAGCCATCCGTCAACGCCCGCCTGCCTACGCTGGTCACCCGCGCCGGAACAGCCGGCCCAGCCAACCGCCAGGAGCCCGGGTGACCACGTGGACAGAGCAGCCGACCACCACAGGCACCATCCAGGCCCTGTCCGCCCCCACCGAACACCCCCACCCCGCCAAACCGGCCCCTGCCGACGCCCTGGTGCTGCTCCTCGCCCTGACCGCCGTCATCGGCTTGCGCCTGCTGAACCACGTGCTCCGCAGAAACACACCCACCCGCTCCTCCACCACAGCTGACGAGCCGTCCGGCATGTCCAAGGAGAGCACCCGCTCCTGCCCGCAAGCAGCACTGGCTGAGGACTGACCGGGACCCAAACCCGTACACCCCCACCGCACCTTTCCCGACCGGCGGCCCCGGCCCGTACCCCGACCTGCGCTGAGGAGCGCCTCCACCCAGGTGATGACCAGCCAGAGCAGCGCCCCACCCTCTCCCCACCCGGACACACATCGCCCGACGGGCACCGCAACCCGCCGCAGTCTGCTCCGTGCCACCCCTTACCGGGCAGCCTGCCTGCTGGTCATGCTCGCGATGATCCCCGTCTGCCTCAGACTCCCGTGGTCCGGAGACATCGGACAGCACGCCTCCACCGTGTGGCGGCTGCGCGAGAACCTGGCCAGCCCGACCAGCCCCATGATCGACCTCCCGGGGGACGGCAGCCCCTACTTCTCCCCGTACCAACTGCTTGCCGCGCTTCTCTCCCTGACCGGCGGCTGGACCCCGCTGCACACCCTGCAGGGCATCGCCCTCCTCAACGTCGCCCTGATCCTCACAGGTCTGGGAGCCTTCGTGCGGGCCCTGACTCCACGGCCCTGGGCCCCTGTCGTGGCCCTGCTCTGCTACCTCTTCCTCTGGGGCATCGACGTCCGCGTCTGGAGCGGGTACGAATCCCTGGTCTCACTGTGCCTGGGCGTCTCCTACCCCAGTGCCTTCGCCGCCGGTCTCACCTTCCTGCTCTGGGCCGGCGCGCTGCATCTGCTCGGCCGCGTGCCAGGTCGCCGCCCACCGTCCCCGCGCGTCCGGCTGGCCGCCCATCTGACGGGCCCCCTCGCCTTCACCGCAGTCCTGCTCTCCCACCCCTTCACCGGTGTGGTGGCCGCGCTCGGCCTGACCGCGATCCTGCTCGGATCGGTGCGCAGGCTCCGGGCCGGAACCTGGGCGCAATGGGCCCTGTCGGCGGCCGTCGCGCTGGGCACCGCCGCTGCCTGGCCCTACTGGAACCCGTTCACCCTGGAACAGTCCGACGCGTTGGACGCCATGCACCAGGGCCTCTACGCCCGTCCGCTGAACTGGTTCGGACTCGCACTCCTGTTCGGAATGCCGGCCCTCGCCGCGCGGCTGCGCCGGGACCGGCTCGACCCCCTGGCCCTGACCTTCGCGCTGGTCCTCGCAGTGGTGGGATACGGCTGGGTGAGCGGGCACTACAGCTGGGGCCGGGCGATACCCGGAATGGTCGTCATGCTCCAGGTGGCCTTCGCGATCGAGGTCACCCGGTACCACCGGGTGCCCTGGTACCGTCGCCAGCTGCCGCTGACTGCGACCGCAGCGCTCGCCGCCGGAGCCTGGGTCCAGGCCGGAGCCTTGCAGTACATGCTGCCTTCGGCAGCCTTGCCCGGATCCTTCCCCCGGTACGTGCAGACCTGGAACCCGTGGCCCACCTACTCCTGGACCACGCCCTACCTGGGCTACGGGGACGTGGTGATGGCGACGGGGGAGCGGCCACTGGTGATGCTGCCCGCCTACGGCTACTACACCGTGCAGGCCGGCTACCCGGACCCGGCCGTGGACCCCGCCGAACTGCGGGCGCGCACCGACGCCACCGCAGAGTTCTTCGCCGAAGGCACCAGCGAACAACAGCGAATCGACCTGGCCGACCGCTACCGGGCGGGATGGATCGTGGCGGGACCCGATGCCGCTGCGAGGCCCGTGGGAGAGTCCTTCACCCCGGTGGCGTGCAGCCGCGAGGGCGAGATCCTGCTGAAGGTGGTCAACCCGTGAGGACACCTGCGGCCCACACCCCGCGGCTCCACCTGCTCGACGGCCTGCGGCTGCTGGCCGCACTGAGCGTCCTGCTCTTCCACTACGCCGGCAAACCGGCCGGCTGGGACGACACCTGGCGGGGCGCACCCGACCGGCTCCTGCCGGTCCTCCAACCGGCGGCCGCCTACGGCTGGCTCGGAGTGGACCTCTTCTTCCTCATCAGCGGCTTCGTGATCTGCATGTCCTGCTGGGGCAGATCCCTGGGCGACTTCGCAGCCTCCCGCCTGTGCCGCCTCATGCCGGCCTACTGGCCGTCCGTCCTCATCACCGCCCTGGTCGTCATGGCCGCCGGAGGGACGTTCACGACCGCCGCCGACCTGGACCCCCGTACGATCCTGGCCAACCTGACGATGCTCCAATCGCCACTCGGAGCACCGAACGTCGACCGGAGCTACTGGACCCTGTGGCCGGAAGCGCTCTTCTACGCCACCTTCGCCGTCGTGGTCGCCCGAGGCCTGACCTACCGGCGCACCGTGGCCTTCTGCCTGCTGTGGACGGCCGCCGGCGTTCTTGCGGGGAGTGGCGACCACTCCCTGCTGACCACCATCGCCCAACCCGCATACGCCCCCTACTTCACCGCAGGCATCGCCATCTACCTGATGCACCGGTTCGGACCGGATCCTCTCCTGTGGGGCATCGTCGGTCTGTCCTGGCTGCTCGCCCAGTACCACCTTGCCGGGACCGTCCAGGTGTACAGCCAGTGGTTGCCCCGGCCCCTGTCGTGGAGCGTGTCGGCCGCAGTCATGACAGGCTGCTTCGTTCTCGTGCTGGCCGTGGCGCTGGGCCGGCTCCGCCGGTTCAACCATCCCGCACTGACCGCCGTCGCCGCTCTCACCTACCCGCTCTACCTGCTGCACCAAGAGATCGGCCTGGTGCTCATCCATCGCCTGCGGGCCGTCCTCCCCGCGCCCGCCACGCTCCTGACCACCATTGTTGTGGTGACCATCCTCGCCTGGGCCGTTCACCGACTTGTCGAACGTCCACTCGCCCGCCGCCTCGCGACGGCCCTGGCCGACGTCCGGGCCCCGCACCGCGCGGCCCTGCCCGGGAGCGGCACGAGGCCCCCTCTCCACCACAGCGGTGGGCATACTCCGCCCTGACCCCGTCCCGCCTTCGCCGGACACAACCCCGACACCCCCTCGGAACGGTGCGCAGGCACCCGTCCCACAATCGGAAGGATCCCCGTGTACGCCTGGATCTGGAGGCACCTGCCCGGCAGAACCCCGACCCGCGCGGCACTGGTCGTCGTCTTGTTGTCGGGGGTGGTGCACATCCTTTTCGACTACGCGTTCCCCCGCCTCGAACCACTGCTGCCTTTCGGCGACGTGACCATGGACGAAACCGCTCCCTGACGCCGGAGACCCGGATCCGGCCGGCCGGAGGGACCGCCGGGCTGCCCCGAGCATTGCCCCATCAGGCGCCGCTGCCACAAGCCGGCCGCCTACGGTGGACTCCGCAAGGGCGAGCCCGGGCTTCCCACCCGACGAGGCCGCCGGCGAAATCATCCGCAAGGAATGTCGTATGTCGAACGTGAAGATGCAGGGCACCGTCAAGTGGTTCAACGCGGGGAAGGGCTTCGGGTTCATCACCCCCGATGCAGGCACGGGCCTGGAAGCTGACGTCTTCGTCCACTACAGCAGCATCCTCGCCACCGGATACAAGCAACTCTCCGAGGGCCAGTCCGTCGAGTTCGAGGTGGTCCACAGCCCCAAGGGCCCGCAGGCCGACCTGGTGCTCGCACTCTCCTCCGCCTGATCGGCCCCGGCCGCAGTCCTTCCGTCGCCCCCCTCATGAGCCGGGTTGCGGCGGCACAGCCCGGCCGCCGGGCAGCGAGTGACCCACCACCGGTGAAGGAGCACGGATGAGTCCGGACGACCCTCCCGGCAAGCCTGACCTGGGTCTCGAGGCTTCCGACAGACGGCATATCCCCGATGCCGCCCCGATGCCGCCCGATCCTGCCGCGAACCCAACGTCGGACACCCCGTGCGTGGGAATCCCCCGTCAGCGCGCACCCCTGCACTGACGCCGCACCAGGAACGGGCCGGAAACCGGAAGAACCGCACCGCACTGCACCGACCAACAGTCACGAGCGACTCGGAGAGACACAGAGATGCCCCCCACCGCACGGACGCGTACCGTGCACCGCCGAACCCTCACCGTCGCGCTGGCCAGCCTCATGGCCGCTGCCACCACCGCCGCCGCATCCCCGGCGTCGGCGGCAGAAGGCCGAGAGCTTTCCCAACGTGCCACTATCCCACTGGAGTTCACCAACAACTCCGGCCGCAGCGACCAGGTCTACATCTACAACATCGGCACCCTGCTCTCGACCGGCCAGCAGGGCTGGGCCGACGCGCAAGGCACCTTCCATCCCTGGCCCACACAGAACGTCACCCCCGGCACACCGCCCGTGCCGGCACCGGACGCCGCAATCACAGGCCCCCCTGCAGGGCAGTCCATGACCCTGCAACTGCCCAAGTTCTCCGGCCGCGTCTACTTCTCCTACGGGCAGAAACTCCAATTCGGCCTCACCACCGGGGGCCTCGTCCAACCGGCCGTCCAGAACCCGACCGACCCCAACCGCGACACCCTGTTCAACTGGACCGAATACACCCTCAACGACGCGGGTCTGTGGATCAACAGCACCCAGGTCGACATGTTCTCCGCCCCCTATGCCGTCGGCCTCCAAGACGCCCACGGCAAGCGCACCGAGACGGGCCACCTCAAGCCCGGCGGATACCAGGGATTCTTCGACGCACTGCGCAAGCAGCCCGGCGACTGGGGAAAGACCATCCAGACCCGCCCGGACGGCACTATCGTGCGGGCCCTCGCCCCGAGCCACGCCGTGGAGGCCGGCCTCCTGCCGCCCACCGTGCTCAACGACTACATCGACCGGGTCTGGCAGAAGTACACCAAGGACACCATGAAGGTCACCCCGTTCCTGGACCAGCCGGACAACTCGTTCTTCGGTACGGTCAACGGCGACCTCATGACATTCAAGGACCGCTCCGGGAACACGGTCACCTCGTTCAAGAAGCCCGACGCCGACAGCGTCCTCGGTTGCAACAAGGACCTCAACGCCCCCAACGACGCCGTCCGCGGCCCCATCGCCCGCACCCTGTGCGCGGGGTTCAACCGGACCACACTGCTGACCAGCACCGACCAGCCGCAGACGAACCCCGCCGACTTCTACCAGGACCCCGACACCAACCGTTACGCCCAGGAGGTGCACGCACAGATGGCCGACGGCAAGGCCTACGCCTTCGCCTTCGACGATGTCGCCGGCCAGGAGTCCCTGGTGGGCGACGCGGACCCGCAGCAGGCCATGATCACTCTGGACCCGCTCGACTGAGCAGAGCGACACAGGGCAGCCGGGCCGAGACCGGCCCGGCTGCCCCGCTGCAGGGGGTCAGACGCCGCGCAGCGCCTCACTCAGTTCCGCGTGGGTCAGTTCCTCTCCTCGCCCAGCCGCCCGCTTGCGCTGCACGGCACGGCCGATCCGATGCTCGATCCCGCGCAGTTCACAGTGCGAACGGGCCATGAGCAGCGCCGCCTCCCGGCTCTCGAACCCCGGGTACACCAGCATGCACTGCCGGCAGACCCAGAAGTGTTCGCCGGTTGCAGGATCCAGTCCGGCACACACAGGAGTCTCCGCCGCAGACCCGTCGTTCGGAGAGGCCACCGGTTCGCAGGCAGAGGCACTGCAGCGATGACTGCCCACAGCTGTCGTGGGCGACGGGGATACCTGCAGGCGGGAACGGTGATCCATAACGGCTCCTCGGTCGGCGCAAGTGGGGCCGTTGTCCAGAATCCCGTCGGCTCCTGCGAGGAGGACTCAACCGGTCGGTGGACCTGGAGGAGGAAACGGACCGGGGCCGCAAGCACCCGGCACCCGTCCTCCCGTACGGGAGCCGTCCCTCAGCCCGGCAGGGGCAAACGGTAGAACGTGGCCCCGGTGACCGCGGCAATCCGGTCCCACTCGGACCGGGAGAGCGCCCCCAGGGCGGAGGTGAGGACGTCCACCACGTCGGCGTAGCCGCCGACGAGCCCCTCGACGGGGAAGTTGCTGCCGAACATGCACCGCTCGGGTCCGAACAAGGAGAGCAGCGGCTCCAGGACCCGCCGGGCACCGGCCGCCGACCTCGACGGCCCGAGCAAGCTGAACGCGGACAGTTTGACGGCCGTGTGCGGCAGCTCCGCGAGCCGGCGCATCCCGTCTTCCCAGAGCGCCAACGCGGAGGGGGAGAGGGGATCGGGAAGCCCCATGTGCTCCACCACGACCGGCACCTCCGGCACGGACGCGATCAGCCGCGCCGCATCGTGCAACTGGCTCGGCATGGCGAGCAGATCGAAGGACAGCCCGAAACCGCCCAGCGCCCGAAGCCCGCGAAACCACGAAGGATTCTCCAACAGGTTCTGCCGGGGAACATCCGCCCGAGTGGAGCAAGGGTCGAACCACACCTCTTGCCGTACGCCCCGGAACGCAGGGTACTCACAATGCCGTTCGAGAACGTCCTCGACACCCTCGGCGGACAGGTCCGCGTATCCCACCAGGGCCGAGGGGGCCGCGCCGCACCCGTCCGCGGCCACGGCGGATAACCACGCGGTCTCGGCGACCGGGTCGGTGGCATGGTCGACCTCGGCCTGGACATGGACCCAGGCCTCCACCGGGCAGTCGCCGACATCCGTCAGGAACGCGGCGGGCCCGTAGTCGACGCGGAGTGCCGCGAACTGCGGATCGTCCAGCCAGGGGTACCGGAACCGACCATGGTCCAAGTGGTGAACGTGAGTGTCGATCAGCCGGAACGGCAGGCTCTGCACGGGTCTGTCCTTGCTGGGAGTTCGGGACAGCGGACCATCCCTGTGCCCGTACGCGGGAAGCCATCGGTCTGTACCGTCGCCCAGCGTAGTCGAGACCCGGGGCATGACGGCGGCTATGCCGGAGTGGGAAGCCGCGTGTCGCCGCCCGGTTCCGGGAGAGACTCGCCGGTCGTGCTCCGTGAGGACGATTGACGAGACCGGCTCAGTCGTCGTCGGAGAAGCCGTCGAGGTCATCATCCGAATCCGACGTGTCGGAAACGCCATGAGACACGCCGGCCAACCGCGCGAGCTCCCGGGCCAAAAACTTGTCACGGCGCAGAAGCTCCGCGGCATCCTGCGCCCCGAACTCCTTCAGGAACCTCCGCACCTCCCGATGGGCCGCCGAAGCCGAGGACGCTCCGGCGAGCAGCCCCCGGGCAGTGCGCGCGGCCGTCCACCACCACAGCTCCGGCATTCGTTCGAGCAGCACCAAGGCAGCATCGCTCGAACTGTGGGCGTAGGCAACGGAATGACTCTCCCCGCTTCGTGAGTCCTGCTCGTCCCAGATCCGCGTGATGTGCTCCACGACCGGGACGAGGTCCTCACGGAGCGGGAGAAAGGGGTCACGGACATCGTCCGGCCACCTGGTCGCGGATTCGTCGGCCTGGCCGAAGGTCCCGGTACAGATCAGCAGATGGATCTCGTGCATCCGGGCCGAGCGCACCCGGCCGAACAGACCGGTGCAGTGGTGAACGCCGGCATCGGCATCGCAAGGCTTCCCGTCAGACCCGAATGCACCGGCGCACAGCAGCAGGTAGCCGTCGGGCAGAACAAGGTTGCCACCCGCGACCAGGATGGCGGAGCCGGTGTTCCATTGGTTCCGGGAGGCCGCCATCGCCTTGATCCCGGCCTCGTCGTCCGCGCCGATGCAGTAGTTCTCGATCCAGGATCCGCCCGGGAAGGAGGTGACACCCTGTTGCCGTCCACTCTGGACGATGGCCAAGGAGTCGAACGAACGCAGGAGCTTGCCAGGTACGTTGTGCAGGTGCACGGTGGTGCCCGCAGGAACGAAAGTCCTTTGGAGCCCTTCGAAGCTGGCTCCGTGGCCGGAGACGTAGGTACGGTCACGAGGAGAGGGATCGTTATCCACAAGATGGACAACCAGCGATGCTGAACCCGTGACCAAGCCTGCCTCGTCGAGCACTTGGAGCAGTCCGTCGCATCGGTGCCCAGCGGTGCCAAGACACGCCGGTTCGCTGTGACACAGCGCCCTGACCTCGCTCAGCTCCGCGGATCCGACCGTGAAGTGGCGTTCGGCCGACCAGGCCCCGGAGCCCCCGAGGCCCACCCAGTCCTGCCACGCGAGCGAGAAGTTCGGCACCCGTCCCTGGTACCGCTGGTGTTCTCCACGCTGCACAGTCTCGAACACCACATTCCCGGGGACGTCCAAGACCTCGGACGAGACGGTGATCTGTCCGTAAACGGCGATGTGCACAATGCCTCCTTCGGATTGCTGTTCCGGCAGCTGTCAGCCGCCGACGGGAACGACATCAGCCGCCGGCGGCCGGCGGCCGGCGGCCGGCGACCGACGACCGCCCCGGCCGGCGACCGATCCGTCGTAGTCAGACGGCGCACTGCCGGCTCGACGACCGGGCCCGGCTGCGCGCGACGGGGCAGCGACAGATGACCTCACACCTGCAGGTAGCTGCCGTCCGGAAGAATGATGATCTCGCCGTTCGCGTCAAACTCCTGGACGTTGGTGCATCCGGTCAGAGCGGCGAAGTAATTGACCAGAGAGCCCGAAGGGAGGGACTGGTCGAAAACGCCGTTGTACATGATGGCTTCGTTCCAGTAACCGAGCTGACCCGCGATGATCACGGACTGGGGCGCCACCCCTGCGGGGAACGACGAGGCGAACAACCCGGAGAGCACATCGGCCGATGCACCCTGGCTGAACTCGGCCGGCATCAGTGAGTAGTGCGCGCCGACCTTCGTCCCATCGGCGAACACGCAGGTGACCGTGAGACAGCTTGAAACCACGTACTGGACACCGTCATCCGCACCGACGACACCCACCTGGCCCTCATGGATCTGCATGGAACACCTTCTCCCTACTCGGAAACCAATCATCTAATCCGATGCTCATCGGTCCCACGCAGCGGGAGAAGAGCCGTAGGGGCAGGCGAAGACACATCCGCAGGCGCAACACCTGCATCGTGCGGACAACGACGCACACAGCCGGCGCTCGGCGGAGCAGCCGCCCCAGCCGACTGCGATGCAACCGCCCCGAGCTGCACCCCGGCACAGCGCAAGCATCCGCTATTCCCCCATTGGCGCCGCGTTAAGGCAACCGACCCCAGCATGGCTCGATGTGGCCGAACGTTCGGCCTTCGAGCGGGCTCGGCTCGTGACGAGCCCGGCACGGCCCCCGGTCCTCTCCTCCGGTGGCCAAGAGCCACTGAGGAGATCGACAGATGACATTGGATTCGATAGCGACGGCCGTGGAACGAACCGTCAGCGGAGTCTTCGAACCAGTTGCAGCACGCCTGAACGACATCGTGTTCTACTCCGTTCCGATCGGAGGAACCCGGCTCCCGCTCATCGTGGCCTGGCTCGTCACCGCCGGCATCGTCTTTACCTGGCGCTTCCGCCTCATCCAGTTCCGCAAGCTCCGACTGGCCCTGCAAGTGGTGCGAGGACGACACGACGAGAAGGACGCCCCGGGCGAAATCAGCCACTTCCAGGCTCTCACCTCGGCGGTCTCCAGCACCGTCGGCATGGGCAATATCGCAGGCGTGGCCGTCGCGGTCAGCATCGGCGGAGCAGGCGCCACGTTCTGGATGGTCATCTGCGGCCTGCTGAGCATGGCCACCAAATTCGTCGAGGTGACGCTCGGGCTGAAGTACCGGGAAGTCCACGCGGACGGGACGGTCTCCGGCGGCCCCATGCACTACCTTCCCAAGGGGCTCGCCGACCGGTTCGGGCCCCGGGGCCGGATTGTCGGCAAGGCTCTCGCCATGCTGGCTGCAGTCATGATCCTTTTCTTCGGGCTCCTCGGCGGCAATCTCTTCCAGATCAACCAGAGCTACGCCCAGCTCGCCTCCGTCACCGGAGGCGCTGACGGCTTCCTCGGCGGCTCCGCAGGGGCACTGTGCTTCGGCGTTCTGATGGCCGCTCTGATCGGTCTCGTGCTGCTCGGCGGAATCAAGTCGATCGGCGCGGTCACCGCCCGTCTGGTGCCGGCCATGGCGGCGTTGTACGTCACCGGCTGCCTGGTCGTCATCCTGACCAATGTGACAGCCGTGCCGGCCGCCTTCAGCTCGATCATCGCCGGAGCCTTCCACCCGCAGGGTGTGGCTGGCGGTCTGCTCGGTGCGCTGATCGTGGGCTTCAAACGCGCGGCGTTCTCCAACGAAGCCGGGCTCGGAACGGCACCCATTGCCCATTCCGCGGTGAAGACCAACCACCCGGCGAGCGAAGGACTGGTCGCGCTGATCGAGCCGTTCATCGACACGGTGATCATCTGCACCATGACCGCCCTGACCATCGTCATCGCGAACCCGGCCAGCTGGGCGCAGGCCCGAGCGGGGGAGTCGGTCGGCGGTGTGACCATCACCTCCGACGCCTTTGCGAGCGTCCTACCCTGGTTCCCCCACGTGCTCACCGTCGCGGTCCTGCTGTTCGCCATCTCCACGGCCCTGACGAACGGCTACTACGGGCTGAAGGCATGGTGTCACCTGTTCGGGCACAGCAGGAGCAGCCAACTGGTCTTCAAAGCGTTCTACACCCTCCTTGCGGCAGCTGGCTCGCTGCTCACCTTGCAATCCCTGATCGACCTGGCCGATGCGCTGCTCTTCCTGCTCGCTGTCGTCAACATCGTCGGCCTTTACCTGCTGGCCCCTGTGGCGAAACGCGAACTCGATCACTTCCTGGCCTGGGTGGGTGCTAGGAACGGTCAATCATCCGAGGCTGTCCCGCCGCTCGCGACTGCCGCGGGAGCTCAGTCGGAAGCAACCGTGGACGATGGCCGTGCGGACCGCTGATGGCGGGCGAGTACCGCGACCACACCGACGGGGCCGACCGTGGTGGAGGCGGCCCCCGCTGATCATGGCCGGAGCCGTGCTGATCTCCGTCATGGTCAAGGCCTTCCTGATCCAGATGTTCGTCATCCCCTCGGAGTCGATGCAGAACACCCTTCAGAAGGGCGACCGGGTGCTGGTGGACAAACTCGGCACCTGGGCCGGCAACGACCCCGAGCGCGGTGAGATCGTCGTCTTCCGGGACGGCTTCGGCTGGCTCGATGACGATGCCGCAGACCAGACCAACCCGGTCGTACGCGGAATCCAGAAGTCCCTCTCCATCATCGGACTGGCGGATCCACCGGACGAGAAGTACTTGATCAAGCGCGTCATCGCGATAGGCGGAGACACGGTCGACTGCAGAGCGGGCGAACCGGTCAAGGTCAACGGCTCGGTGCTTGACGAGCCGTACCTACGCCCGGGGACAACCCCGTGCGGCGACCTCTCGGTTGGTACGGTGTCGGTCCCGGCCGGCCATCTGTGGGTCATGGGCGACAACCGGGGCAACTCCTGGGATTCACGTGCCCACGTGAACGGCCCCGGTGGAGGGTTCGTTCCCGTGAAGGACGTCGTAGGCCGCGCGGTGGCGGTGACGTGGCCGCTGTCCCACTGGTCGTACCTGCCAGTCCCGAACGCCTTCCGCCGATAATGAACTTGAACTCGTGATGTCGGCCCTGGGGGTGGTCGGCCGTCCGTGATCAGGTCGGTGTTGGAGAGGCGCCCGTCGATGAGGTGGGGGCGGTACTGGATCTGCTTCAGGCTGCGCCTGACGGCCCGGGCGGGCTGGTCGAGGTTCGCGGCGGCGAGATTTGCCGATGGTGGGCTTGACCAGCGACCAGATGTCCTCTTGCGGGTTGAGGTCCGGTGCGTTCGCCGCAGCATCGATCACGTCCTGCACTGGTCCCGCTGGCGCCGCCGACGCCAACAGCAGGCCCGCACCAGCCACTACAAACGACGAGGCACCAGCCCGAGAGCTGATGCCTCATCACGGTAAGCACCGTTGCAGTACTAGTGTCCTGCGCCGGGAATTCGTTCAAGATATGAGGCGAGTCGTTCGAGGATCTCGTCGGCGGTCTTGGTCCAAGTGAACGGGCGGGGGTTCGGCTACTACGGGCTGAAGGCATGGTGTCACCTGTTCGGGCACAGCAGGAGCAGCCAACTGGTCTTCAAAGCGTTCTACACCCTCCTTGCGGCAGCTGGCTCGCTGCTCACCTTGCAATCCCTGATCGACCTGGCCGATGCGCTGCTCTTCCTGCTCGCTGTCGTCAACATCGTCGGCCTTTACCTGCTGGCCCCTGTGGCGAAACGCGAACTCGATCACTTCCTGGCCTGGGTGGGTGCTAGGAACGGTCAATCATCCGAGGCTGTCCCGCCGCTCGCGACTGCCGCGGGAGCTCAGTCGGAAGCAACCGTGGACGATGGCCGTGCGGACCGCTGATGGCGGGCGAGTACCGCGACCACACCGACGGGGCCGACCGTGGTGGAGGCGGCCCCCGCTGATCATGGCCGGAGCCGTGCTGATCTCCGTCATGGTCAAGGCCTTCCTGATCCAGATGTTCGTCATCCCCTCGGAGTCGATGCAGAACACCCTTCAGAAGGGCGACCGGGTGCTGGTGGACAAACTCGGCACCTGGGCCGGCAACGACCCCGAGCGCGGTGAGATCGTCGTCTTCCGGGACGGCTTCGGCTGGCTCGATGACGATGCCGCAGACCAGACCAACCCGGTCGTACGCGGAATCCAGAAGTCCCTCTCCATCATCGGACTGGCGGATCCACCGGACGAGAAGTACTTGATCAAGCGCGTCATCGCGATAGGCGGAGACACGGTCGACTGCAGAGCGGGCGAACCGGTCAAGGTCAACGGCTCGGTGCTTGACGAGCCGTACCTACGCCCGGGGACAACCCCGTGCGGCGACCTCTCGGTTGGTACGGTGTCGGTCCCGGCCGGCCATCTGTGGGTCATGGGCGACAACCGGGGCAACTCCTGGGATTCACGTGCCCACGTGAACGGCCCCGGTGGAGGGTTCGTTCCCGTGAAGGACGTCGTAGGCCGCGCGGTGGCGGTGACGTGGCCGCTGTCCCACTGGTCGTACCTGCCAGTCCCGAACGCCTTCCGCCGATAATGAACTTGAACTCGTGATGTCGGCCCTGGGGGTGGTCGGCCGTCCGTGATCAGGTCGGTGTTGGAGAGGCGCCCGTCGATGAGGTGGGGGCGGTACTGGATCTGCTTCAGGCTGCGCCTGACGGCCCGGGCGGGCTGGTCGAGGTTCGCGGCGGCGAGATTTGCCGATGGTGGGCTTGACCAGCGACCAGATGTCCTCTTGCGGGTTGAGGTCCGGTGCGTTCGCCGCAGCATCGATCACGTCCTGCACTGGTCCCGCTGGCGCCGCCGACGCCAACAGCAGGCCCGCACCAGCCACTACAAACGACGAGGCACCAGCCCGAGAGCTGATGCCTCATCACGGTAAGCACCGTTGCAGTACTAGTGTCCTGCGCCGGGAATTCGTTCAAGATATGAGGCGAGTCGTTCGAGGATCTCGTCGGCGGTCTTGGTCCAAGTGAACGGGCGGGGGTTCTCGTTCCAGGTCTTGATCCAGGCCCGGATGTCC
>NZ_JBXQQB010000026.1:0-127930 GCF_057220535.1 Kitasatospora sp. NEAU-CNBT7
TTCCCACGTGTTACTCACCCGTTCGCCACTGATCCACCCCGAAGGGCTTCACCGTTCGACTTGCATGTGTTAAGCACGCCGCCAGCGTTCGTCCTGAGCCAGGATCAAACTCTCCGTGAATGTCTGCTCGTAATCGAGCGGCCACTCGCGTTGAGCGGCACGGCAACCACCGGAATAGGGCGGTCCCGCGCACTGCGTCCTCGCTAGTGTTTTGTTACTAAAGGAATCTCCAACCGATCCGAACGGACCGGCCGGGGATGTCAACATATCTGGCGTTGACTTTTGGCACGCTGTTGAGTTCTCAAGGAACGGACGCTTCCTTCGGACCGCCTTCCAGCGGGCCCTCCGGGCGCTTCGTTCGTGATTCGAGCTTATCAGATCCGTTTGCCAGGTTTTCACCGAGGCTTTGCGTGTCGGACTTGCTCTGTTCATCACCGGCTCGCGGCGACTCGGCCAACCATAGCGGGCTCGGCGCCGCGCGCCTAATCGGGTCGCGGCGGATGTCACCCGAACGGACGCACGAGGGGGCGGGGCGGGACGGGTCGCGGGGCCATCGCCGGGGCTCACCCGGATGCCGTAGAGTGCGGCGCGTTGGCGAAGAGGACTAGACCACTTGGGCGCCAGCAGCCCGGCGGGCCGCCGGGGTGGGGCTCGATTCGTACACGTGCGTGTGCGCGGGCCGCGCAGCGGGCCTTCGGGGTCGCAGTGCTATGCACCGAGATGTCCCAAGTTGACCTAATTTAAGCTTCAGTCGATGTACGAGCCGTCGTCCGGCGGCCACGCACGCTGTACTCCGCACCTGGGAGGCACCACCATGACCACTGTGACGTCGCCGCTCGCCGGCCGCGCCGTCGGGCTCGCCGCCGTGCCCGACCCCGTCTTCGCCGGCGCCATGGTGGGCCCCGGGACCGCGATCGACCCGGTGCGGGAACCGACCGAGGCGGTGGCGCCGGTGGACGGACTGGTCGTGTCGATGCACCCGCACGCGTTCGTCGTGGTGGACGAGAACGGCCACGGGGTGCTCACCCACCTCGGCATCGACACCGTGCAGTTGAACGGCGAGGGCTTCGAGCTGCTGGTGAACAAGGGTGACCAGGTCCGGCGCGGCCAGCCGGTGATCCGGTGGAACCCGGCCGCGGTCGAGGCCGCCGGCAAGTCCCCGATCTCCCCGATCGTCGCGCTGGAGGCGGCCGCCGAGGCGCTCAGCGCGGTGGCCGAGACCGGCGAGGTCCCGGTCGGCGGCGAACTGTTCACCTGGAACTGACGGTGGTGGAAGGAACTCAGGACATGGACCAGTCGCTGCGGGGCGTCGGCGTCAGCCACGGGGTCGCGATCGGGCAGGTGCGGCACATGGGGACGGCCGTGCTGGAGCCGCCGGCCACCCGGATCCCGACCGAGGACGCCCCGCGGGAGCAGGCGCGCGCCCAGGCCGCCGTGGACGCGGTCGCCGCGGACCTGATCGCCCGCGGCAACCTGGCGGGCGGCGAGGCGCAGGCCGTGCTGGAGGCGCAGGCGCTGATGGCGCAGGACCCCGAGCTGATGGCGGACGTCAGCCGGCGCATCGCGGTCGGCAGCAGCGCCGAGCGCGGGGTGTACGACGCGTTCGCCGCGTACCGGGCGCTGCTGGCCTCGGCCGGGGAGTACCTGGCCGGGCGGGTCGCCGACCTGGACGACGTGCGCAACCGGATCGTGGCCCGGCTGCTCGGGGTGCCGATGCCCGGCGTGCCGGACAGCGACGAGCCGTACGTGCTGTTCGCGCGGGACCTGGCGCCGGCCGACACGGCCCTGCTGGACCCGACCCTGGTGCTCGGGTTCGTGACCGAGGAGGGCGGGCCGACCAGCCACAGCGCGATCCTGGCGCGGGCGATGGGCGTACCGGCCGTGGTCGCGCTGCCGGGGGCGGCCAAGGTGGCCGAGGGCACCGTGGTGGCCGTCGACGGTAGTTCCGGTGACGTGCTGGTGGAGCCGAGCGCCGAGCGGCAGGAGGAGCTGCGGCGGGTGGCCGCCGAGCGCAGGGCCGCGCTGGCCGCGTCCTCCGGGCCGGGCCGGACCTCGGACGGGCACCGGGTGCCGCTGCTGGCCAACGTCGGCGGGCCCGCCGACCTGCCGGCGGCGCTGGAGGCGGGGGCCGAGGGGGTGGGACTGTTCCGCACCGAGTTCCTGTTCCTCGACGACTCGGCCAAGGCACCGACCGAGGAGAAGCAGGTCGAGGCGTACCGCACGGTGCTCGCGGCGTTCCCGGAGGGCCGGGTGGTGGTGCGGGTGCTGGACGCCGGTGCGGACAAGCCGCTCGACTTCCTCACCCCGGCCGACGAGCCCAACCCGGCGCTCGGCGTGCGGGGCCTGCGGACCCTGCTGGACCACCCCGAGGTGCTGCGGACCCAGCTGCGGGCGCTGGCGACGGCGGCCGAGGGGCTGCCGGTGCACCTGGAGGTGATGGCGCCGATGGTCGCCGACCGGGTGGACGCCAAGGCGTTCGCGGACGCCTGCCGGGAGGCCGGGCTGGACGCGAAGTTCGGCGCGATGGTGGAGATCCCGTCGGCCGCGCTGCGGGCCCGTTCGATCCTCCAGGAGGTCGAGTTCCTGTCGCTGGGCACCAACGACCTGGCGCAGTACACCTTCGCCGCCGACCGGCAGGTCGGCGCGCTGGCCCGGCTGCAGGACCCGTGGCAGCCGGCGCTGCTGGACCTGATCGCGGTGTCCGCGGACGCGGCGAAGGCGGTCGGCAAGAGCTGCGGGGTGTGCGGCGAGGCCGCGTCCGACCCGCTGCTGGCCTGTGTGCTGACCGGGCTCGGGGTGACCAGCCTGTCGATGGGTGCGGCGTCGATCCCGTACGTGCGCAGCGCGCTGGCCAAGTACACGCTGGCGCAGTGCCGGCGGGCGGCGGAGGCGGCGCGGGCCGCCGACACCGCCGAGCAGGCGCGGGCCGCCGCGCACCAGGTGCTGTCCGGGGAGTGAGCCCGGACGGGTGAGGGAGAGTGGAGGGGCGCTGCCACCGTGGGGGTTGGCAGCGCCCCTCCGGGCTGTTCAGGCGCGGCGCGAGCGGCCGAGCTGCTCGAAGAAGCGCAGGTGGTCGAGGTTGTCGACGGAGCCGGGGTTGACGGCCTGCTCCAGCGGGGTGCCGGCCAGCAGGCGCTTGACCGGGACCTCGATCCGCTTGCCGGTCAGGGTGTGCGGCAGGCCGTCGACCGCGATGACCTCGTCGGGGACGTGGCGCGGGGAGAGCTCGGTGCGCAGCGAGGTGCGGATGCGTCCGATCAGGTCGTCGTCGAGGGTGGCGCCGGGGGTGAGCACCACGAACAGCGGCATCCAGTAGCCGCCCTCGGGCTCCTCCAGGCCGATGACCAGGGACTCGGCGATCTCCGGGTGGCGCTCGACCACCTCGTAGATGTCGGAGGAGCCCATCCGGACGCCCTGGCGGTTGAGGGTGGAGTCGGAGCGGCCGTGGATCACCACGGTGCCGCGGGAGGTGACGGTGATCCAGTCGCCGTGGCGCCAGGTGCCGGGGTACATGTCGAAGTAGCTGTCGTGGTACCGGGTGCCGTCGGGGTCGTTCCAGAAGCCGGTGGGCATGGAGGGCAGCGGCTTGGTGACGACGAGTTCGCCGACCTCGTCGGTGTGCGGCTTGCCCTGGACGTCCCAGGACTCGACGGCGGCGCCGAGGCAGGGGGCCTGGATCTCGCCGAGGTGGACCGGGAGGGTGGGGACGCCGCCGACGAAGCAGGAGCAGACGTCGGTGCCGCCGCTGACGGAGGCGAGCCAGATGTCCTGCTTCACCTCGTCGTAGATCCACTGGAAGCCGTCGGGGGGCAGCGGGGAGCCGGTGGTGCCGAGGCAGCGGACGGCGGAGAGGTCGAGGTCGCGGCCGGGGTGGAGGCCGGCCTTGCGGCTGGCGATCACGTAGGCGGCGGAGGTGCCGACGACGGTGGCGCGGGTGCGGGCGGCGACCGACCAGAAGGCGCCGGTGTCGGGGTGGCCGGGGCTGCCGTCGTAGGTGACGATCGTGGATCCGGTGAGCAGGCCGGCGATGAGGAAGTTCCACATCATCCAGCCGGTGGAGGTGTACCAGAGGAAGCGGTCGGCGGGGCCGAGGTCGAGGTGGAGGGCGGCCTGCTTGAGGTGTTCGACCAGGATGCCGCCCTGGCTCTGGACGATCGCCTTGGGCAGGCCGGTGGTGCCGGAGGAGTAGAGGACCCACAGCGGGTGGTCGAAGGGGACCTGCTCGAAGAGCGGTTCGGTGTCGGCGGCGGTGAGGGCGGCCCAGTCCAGGGCGCCCTCGGGGGTCGCGCCGCCGAGCAGCGGGACGTGGACCACGGTGTGCAGCGAGGGGAGTTCGGCGCGGAGCTCGGCGACCACGTCGGTGCGGTCGTGGTCCTTGCCGCCGTAGTGGTAGCCGTCGACGGCGAACAGCACGACCGGCTCGATCTGCTGGAGGCGGTCGAGGACGCTGCGGGCGCCGAAGTCGGGGGCGCAGCTGGTCCAGACGGCGCCGACGGCGGCGGTGGCGAGGAGGGCGACGGCGGCCTGCGGGATGTTCGGCAGGTAGGCGCCGACCCGGTCGCCGGGGCGCACGCCGCGCTCGCGCAGGGCGGCGGCGAGCGAGCCGACCTGGCGGCGCAGTTCGGCCCAGCTGAGCGGGACGGGCTCGGCGGTGGTCTCGTCGAGGTGGAGGATGGCGGGCCGGTCCGCGTGGGCGGGGTCCTCGCCGTGGCGCAGGGCGTGCTCGGCGTAGTTGAGGCGGGCGCCGGGGAACCAGCGGGCGCCGGGCATGGCCGGGTCGGCGAGGACCGCTTCGGGGGCGGTGGAGAAGCGGACGTCGAAGTACTCGGTGACCGCGCGCCAGAAGCGGTCGAGGTCCTCGGTGGACCAGGCGTGCAGGGCGGCGTAGCGGGCGGCGGCCTGCTCGTCGTCGGCGGCGGGGGCGAGCGGTGCGGCCGGGGCTCCGTGCCGTTCGGCGGCCCAGGCCTGGAAGGCGACCAGCCGGGTGGCGGCGGCGCGGTCGGCGGCGGGCCGCCAGAGCGGCTGGTCCTGGGGTGGGGTGCTCACGGTGGTGGTCTCCCGGCCGGTACGTGCGGACGGGCGGTGCTGGTGGCGGGCCCGTCCTGGGGACGCTGACGGAGCAGACCATGCCATGTGATCGTCGGCTGCGCCAGGGTCCGCCGCGCCACCCGGGAGTGCCGGTCAGTGGGGTTCGGCCACAAGGTGGTCGTACTCGCCCTTGAACCAGGCCTGGGCGACCCGGGTGTGGAAGGGGAAGGCGAGCGGGGTGGCGGGGTCGGCGAGCTGCCAGCCGTCGGTCTCGTCGGTGGGGCGGGAGGGCGGCAGGTCGGCGAGCGGGCGGGCGGGCAGCATGCCGAACAGGCAGAGGAAGCCGCCGCCGGTGTCGGAGTCGGTGGCGACCAGGGTGACGTCGGCGGGGTCGGCGTGGATGCCGGTCTCCTCGCGCAGTTCGCGGGCGGCGGCCTGCTGCCAGCTCTCGCCGAAGTCGACGTAGCCGCCGGGCAGGGCGAGTTCGCCGAGGCCGGGTTCGATGGTGCGGCGGATGACGGCCAGGCTGCGGCCGCCGTCGGGGAGGTCGACGGGGAGCAGGACCACGGTGACGGGCAGCGGGTTGCGGTAGCTGATCTCGGAGCAGCCGGGGCAGGTGCGGGGCCAGCCGGTGGTGGCCGCCGGGTAGGGGGTGCCGCACCAGTGGCAGTGGGAGTGGGGGCGGTTGGGCTGCGCGCTCGTCATGGAACGGATGGTAGTGCGGCGGGGGTGGGCCGGTCAGGGGATCGGCCGGTCCCGGCCGGGGCGCAGCAGCGGGGGGTGCAGGAGGGTGGCGGGGCCGGCCCGGTAGTGGCGGGCGCGGGGGCCGCCGCGGGGGCCGCCGCGGGTGGTGGTGGTGCCGGTCGGGTCGACGAAGCCGGGGACGGAGAGCACCTTGCGGTGGAAGTTGCCGGGGTGCAGGTGCTCGCCCCAGACGGCTTCGTAGACGGCGCGCAGGTCGGGGATGGTGAATTCGTCGGGGAGGAAGGCGGTGGCCAGCGGGCGGTACTCGAGTTTGGCGCGGACCCGGGCGAGGGCGTCGGTGAGGATCCGGGCGTGGTCGAAGGCGAGGTCGGGGACCGGGGGGCGGCCGGGGGCGCGGGTGGCGGGGTGCCAGGCGGCGGCTGCGGCGTCGGTGCCGGCGCGCGGGTCGGGCAGGTCGGGGGCGAAGGCGAGGTAGGCGACGGAGACCACGTGCATGCGGGGGTCGCGGTCGGGGGCGCCGTAGGTGCCGAGCTGCTCGAGGTGGACCCGGCCGAGGGTGGTGGTGTCGGCGCTGCCGTGCAGGCCGGTCTCCTCGGCGAGTTCGCGGGCGGCGGCGGTGTCGAGGTCTTCCCGGCCGGCGCGCAGGAAGCCGCCGGGCAGCGCCCAGCGGCCTTGGAAGGGCGGTTCGGCCCGTTCGACCAGGAGGACGTGGAGTGCGCCGGCGCGCAGGGTGAGGGCGACCACGTCGACGGTGACGGCGACCGGGGTGAAGGCGCGCGGGTCGTACGCCGCGAGCCACTGCTGCTCGTCGGGCGCTGCTGCCGGCATGCGGTTCCTCCCCGGGGTACGGGCCGTGGGTGGGGCCCGGCTCCGAACCTAGCGCGCCGGTCGGACGTGCGGCCAGGCGGTTCGTGGGCGGGGCCGTCGGTCGGCCTACAGTGCGGGTAGCACCTTCGAGCGCGTTCCTGGAGGCCGCCGTGACCGCAGCCGCACCGGACAGCTTCGCGGCCGCGCTCGCACGGCGGCCGGTGGTGCTGGACGGCGGGTTGTCGAACCAGTTGGAGGCGGCCGGGTACGGGCTGGCGGACGAGCTGTGGTCGGCGCGGCTGCTGGCCGACGCGCCGGGGGCGCTGGTGGCGGCGCACCGCGGGTACTACGCGGCCGGCGCCGAGGTCGCGATCTCCGCCAGCTACCAGGCGGGTTTCGAGGGTTTCGCGCGCCGGGGGATCGGGCGGGCCGAGGCGGCGCGGCTGATGGCGTCCAGCGTGGCGCTGGCCAGGGAGGCGGCCCGGGGGTTCGACGGGCCGCGCTGGGTGGCGGCTTCGGTGGGTCCGTACGGGGCGGTGCTGGCGGACGGGTCGGAGTACCGGGGCCGGTACGGGCGCAGTGTGGCGTGGCTGGAGCGCTGGCACCGGCCGCGGGTGGAGGTGCTGGCGGCGGCGGGGCCGGACGTGCTGGCGCTGGAGACCGTGCCGGACGTGGACGAGGCGGAGGCGCTGCTGCGGGTGGTGCGCGGGCTCGGGGTGCCGGTGTGGCTGTCGTACAGCGTGGCGGGTGGCCGGACCAGGGCGGGGCAGCCGCTGGCGGACGCGTTCGCGGTGGCGGCGGGGGTTCCGGAGGTGGTGGCGGTGGGGGTGAACTGCTGCAGTCCGCGGGACGCGGACCTGGCGGTGCCGGTCGCGGCCGGGGTGAGCGGGCTGCCGGTGGTGGTGTACCCGAACAGCGGGGAGCGCTGGGTGGAGGGGCGCGGGTGGACCGGGGAGCCGGCGTTCCGGCCGGAGCGGGTGGCGCGGTGGGCGGCCGCCGGGGCGCGGCTGGTGGGCGGCTGCTGCCGGGTCGGTGAGCGGGAGATCGCGGCGCTGGCCGGTGCCGTCCGGGCGTTGTGATCGGAAAGGTGCACGCACGGCCTGCGGCCTGGCACACTCATGGCGGTACTCTTGCGGTCGACATTGTCGACCGTCTGTCAGCGGAGGTAGCGGATGCCCGGCCCGATCCAGTCGCTCTCCCGGGCCGCCGCGATACTGCGCCTGTTGGCCGGCGGTGAGCGCCGCCTGGGTCTGTCCGAGGTGGCCACGGCGCTGGACCTGGCCAAGGGGACGGCCCACGGGATCCTGCGCACCCTCCAGCAGGAGGGGTTCGTCGAGCAGGACGCGGAGAGCGGCAAGTACCAGCTGGGCGCCGAGCTGCTGCGGCTCGGCCAGAGCTACCTCGACGTGCACGAGCTGCGCGCCCGGGCGCTGGTGTGGGCCGACGACCTGGCCCGGGCCTCCGGCGAGACGGTGTACCTGGGGGTGCTGCACCAGCGCGGCGTGCTGATCGTGCACCACGTCTTCCGGCCGGACGACACCCGGCAGGTGCTGGAGGTCGGTTCGATGCAGCCGCTGCACAGCACGGCGCTGGGCAAGGTGCTGCTGGCGTACGACCCGGTGGCCCGCGGCGAGCTGGGCGAGGAGCCGCTGGAGGCGTACACGCTGCGCACCCTGACCGATCCGGCGGACGTGGACGCGGAGTGCGCGCTGATCCGCGAGCGCGGGTGGTCGGACTCGGTGGAGGAGACCTGGGAGGGGGTGGCCTCGATCGGCGCGCTGATCCAGGACCGGCGGCGCAACCCGGTGGGTGCGGTGTGCATCTCGGGTGCGGTCGAGACCGTCTGCGAGGACGGGTTCGTGAAGCCCTCGCTGGTCGCCTCGGTGCGCAGCGCGGCCCGGGCGATCTCGCGCGACCTGGGGGCCGGCCGCTTCTGACCGCTGTTCCTCCGTACCGCCATGGCGCGGACGGGCCCGTCGGGCCGGTCCGCGCCATGGCTTTTTCGCGTCCGCGGCGGGCGGTGCGCGGGTGGTGAGTCACAGGTGCATAACCCGGCCTTGACGCAGGGGTGGCCGGAAGGAGAAGCTTCCGCATGTCGGTCGACAATGTCGAACGGCGGTTGGACAAGACCACGACCCCCAGCGCTCACCCGCTCAGTGGTCGGTCCAGCAGTTCACCGGTACGACATCCCCGGGACGGGATGCGTACCGCTCCCCCACCCCCTGCACCCCCTGCTCCGGACCATTCGGACATAGGAGCCAGGCAGACGAAGGAGTCTGTGTGTCCGCGTTCTCCAACGGCGACATCTTTGTCGGCGAGACCCTCGGTACCGCCGCCCTGATACTCCTGGGCGGTGGCGTCTGCGCCGCTGTCACCCTCAAGAAGTCCAAGGCGATCAACGCCGGCTGGCTCGCGATCACCTTCGGGTGGGGCTTCGCGGTCCTGATCGCCGCCTACATGTCCGCCCCCAAGTCCGGTGCCCACCTGAACCCGGCCGTGACCCTGGCACTCGCGGTCAAGAGCGGCGAGTGGGGCCAGGTGCCGGTCTACCTCGGCTCGCAGCTGCTCGGCGCGATGATCGGCGCCGTGCTGGTGTGGCTCACCTACCTCGGCCAGTTCCAGGCCAACGAGGAGCCGACGCTCGGCATCTTCTCCACCGGCCCGGAGATCCGGAACCCGGTCCAGAACCTGATCACCGAGATCATCGGCACCTTCGTGCTCTGCTTCGCGATCCTCACCCAGGGCCTCACCACCGGCCTCGCCGCCTCCGGCACCGGGATCCTGATCGTCGCGCTCACCGTGGTCGGCATCGGCCTCTCGCTCGGCGGCCCGACCGGCTACGCCATCAACCCGGTCCGCGACCTCGGCCCGCGCATCGTCCACGCGCTGCTCCCGATCCCCCACAAGGGCGGCTCCGACTGGTCCTACTCCTGGATCCCGGTGGTCGGCCCGGTCGTCGGCGGCCTGCTGGCCGGCGGCGTCTACAACCTGGTCTTCTGACCCCGGTTTGCGCCACGCCTGAGCACGGGGACTGACCTGGCGTCAGTCCCGCCCACCCCGAACCCTCACCCCGAGCCGAGGACCTCATGACCACTGGCAACTACATCGCCGCGATCGACCAGGGCACCACCTCCAGCCGCTGCATCATCTTCGGCGCCGACGGCCGGATCGTCGCCGTCGACCAGCAGGAGCACTCGCAGATCTTCCCGCAGCCCGGCTGGGTCGAGCACGACGCCGCCGAGATCTGGACCCGGGTCCAGTCGGTGGTCCGCGGCGCGCTGGAGAAGGCCGGGCTGACCAAGGACGACATCCGCGCGATCGGCATCACCAACCAGCGCGAGACCACCGTCCTGTGGGACAAGAACACCGGCGAGCCGGTCCACAACGCGCTGGTGTGGCAGGACACCCGCACCGAGGCGCTCTGCCGCGAGCTCGGCCGCAACGTCGGCCAGGACCGCTTCCGCCGCGAGACCGGCCTGCCGCTGGCCAGCTACTTCGCCGGCCCGAAGATCCGCTGGCTGCTGGACAACGTCGAGGGCCTGCGCGAGCGCGCCGAGGCCGGGGACATCCTGTTCGGCACCATGGACACCTGGGTGATCTGGAACCTCACCGGCGGCGTCGACGGCGGCAAGCACATCACCGATGTGACCAACGCCAGCCGCACCATGCTGATGAACCTCTCCGCGCTGGCCTGGGACGAGAAGATCGCCGAGTCGATGGGCGTGCCGCTGTCCGTCCTGCCGGAGATCCGCTCCTCCGCCGAGGTCTACGGCGAGGCCGTCGGCGACCTGGCGGGCGTCCCGGTCGCCTCCGCGCTCGGCGACCAGCAGGCCGCGCTGTTCGGCCAGACCTGCTTCAGCGAGGGCGAGGCCAAGTCCACCTACGGCACCGGCACCTTCCTGCTGCTGAACACCGGCGAGAAGATCGTCAACTCGTACCACGGCCTGCTCACCACGGTCGGCTACCGGATCGGCGACCAGGCCCCGGTGTACGCCCTCGAGGGCTCCATCGCGGTCACCGGCTCGCTGGTGCAGTGGCTGCGCGACCAGCTCGGCATCATCTCCACCGCCGCCGAGATCGAGACCCTCGCCTCGACCGTCGAGGACAACGGCGGCGCCTACTTCGTCCCGGCCTTCTCCGGCCTGTTCGCCCCGTACTGGCGCTCCGACGCCCGCGGTGTGATCGCCGGCCTCACCCGGTACGTCACCAAGGGCCACCTGGCCCGGGCCGTGCTGGAGGCCACCGCCTGGCAGACACGCGAGGTCGTCGACGCCATGCAGAAGGACTCCGGCGTCGAGCTCACCGCCCTCAAGGTCGACGGCGGCATGACCTCCAACAACCTGCTGATGCAGAACATCGCCGACGTCCTCGACGCCCCCGTCGAGCGCCCGTACGTCGCCGAGACCACCGCCCTGGGCGCGGCCTACGCGGCCGGCCTCGCGGTCGGCTTCTGGCCCGACCTGGACACCCTGCGGGCCAACTGGCACCGCGCCGCCGAGTGGACCCCCCGCATGGACGAGGCCACCCGGGAGCGGGAGTACAAGAAGTGGCTCAAGGCCGTGGAGCGCACCATGGGCTGGGTGGAGGAGGACGAGCAGAACTGACCGGGCAGCCGGCCGGGGCCCAGGCCCCGGCCGGTCGTTCCGCGTTCCGAGACCGGCCCGCCGCACTGGGCCGGGACCCGGCCTGCAGCACCAGGCCGAACCGCACACCGAGAGGAGAAACGGCGCCGCCCGACCACGCGCCGCCGTAACCACACCATGGCAACCATCCCGACCCTGGGCGCCGAGCGCTTCGCCGGCCGTACCGCCTCCCGAGCCGAGACCCGCGAGCTGCTGGGCAAGGCCACCTACGACCTGCTGGTGATCGGCGGCGGCATCCTCGGCACCGCCACCGCGTGGACCGCCGCCCAGGCCGGCCTCAAGGTCGCCATGGTCGACGCCGGCGACTTCGCCGGCGCCACCTCCAGCGCCTCCTCCAAGCTCGTCCACGGCGGTCTGCGCTACCTGCAGACCGGCGCGGTCAAGCTGGTCGCCGAGAACCACAAGGAGCGCCGGGCGCTCGCCACCGACGTCGCCCCGCACCTGGTCAACCCGCTGACCTTCTTCGTCCCGGTCTACAAGGGCGGCCCGCACAGCGCCCCCAAGCTCGGCGCCGGCGTCTTCCTGTACTCCGCGCTGTCCGCCTTCCGGGACGGCATGGGCCGGGTCTCCACCGCCGCGCACGCCGCCCAGCAGGTGCCCGCCCTGCGCACCGAGGGCCTGCAGGCCGTCGCGGTCTACGGCGACCACCAGATGAACGACTCCCGGGTCGCCGTGATGACCGTCCGCGCCGCCGTCGAGGCCGGCGCCGTCGCGCTCAACCACGCCGAGGTCACCGGCCTGCGCTTCACCGGCACCCGGGTCACCGGCGCCGAGCTGAAGGACCGCCTGGACGGCACCGAGTTCGGCGTCAGCGCCCGCCTGGTGCTCAACGCCACCGGCCCGTGGGTCGACCACCTGCGCAAGATGGAGGACGCCGGCGCCGCGCCGTCGATCCGCCTCTCCAAGGGCGCCCACGTGGTCGTCAAGCGCCGCACCCCGTGGCGCGCCGCGCTGACCATCCCGATCGACAAGTACCGCGTCTCCTTCGCCATCCCGTGGGAGGACCACGTCCTGCTCGGCACCACGGACGAGGAGTACACCGGCGACCCGATGGACGTCCGCGCCACCGACGCCGACATCGACCAGATCATGGACGAGGCCGGCCACGCGATCCGCGACGAGCACCTCGACCGCGACCTGATCACCTACTCCTTCGCGGGCCTGCGGGTGCTGCCCGGCGGCCCCGGCGACACCGCCGCCGCCAAGCGCGAGACCGTGGTCACCGAGGGCCGCGGCGGCATGCTGTCGGTGGCCGGCGGCAAGTGGACCACCTACCGGCACATCGGCCGCGCCGTGCTGGAGAAGCTCAAGCACGTGCCCGGCACCGGCTTCGCCGAGGACGTGTCGCCGTTCCCCGCCACCGTGCCGCTGCCCGGTGTCGGCGCGCCCAACGCCGTCGCGCACCGCCTGCTGATGGACCGCGAGCCGGGCTCCCGGATGGAGCCGCTGGTGGCCAAGCACCTGGCCAGCCACTACGGCACGCTGTCCTTCGACATCGCCCGCCTGATCGCGGACAACCCGGAGCTCGGCAAGCCGATCCACGCCGACGGGCCCGACGTGTGGGCCCAGGTCGCGTACGCCGCCGACAGCGAGTGGGCGTACACCGTGGACGACGTGCTGCGCCGCCGCACCACCATGACCGTGCGCGGGCTGGACACGCCGGAGATCCGCGCCGAGGTCGAGGCCTTCCTGGCCAAGCGCCAGCAGGGCTGACGGCGCTCCTGCGCCACAGACGGCGCAGACGGCGCAGACGGCCGGAGCCGCCCCGTGGGAGATCCCGCGGGGCGGCTCCGCCGTTTCCGGGTGCGCGTGCACGACGGGTGCGCGTGCACGACGGGTGCGCGTGCACGACGGGCCCGCGGGCTCAGGGGCGGCGGCCTCAGGGGCGGCGGGCTCAGGGGCGGCGGTGGGTGCCGCGGCGGTGGTGGGCGGCGAAGAGTGCTCCGCCGAGGAGGATCAGGCCGGTACCGGCGCTCAGGGCCATCAGCTCGGTGCCGTGGGCGCCGGTGGAGGCGAGTTCACCGCCGGCGGCCGGGGGCGGGGTGGCCGGGCGCGGGGTGGCCGTGGACGGGCCGGTCGAGGGTCCGGCCGCGGCCGTCGCGGAGGTGCTCGGGCCGGTGGTCGGCGAGGGCCCGCCGGTCGGGGTCCGGGACGGGACCGGGGACGGGGTGGCCGGCGCGGGCGTCCGGCCGGTGGTGGCCGGGTCGGTCGACAGCACCACCGCGGTGTACGGCGCCAGGGTGAGCCGGCAGGTGCCGCCGGGGCAGTCCGCGTGGTCCGGCGCACCGGGGGTGAAACTCCCGTCGGCCGCCACCGAGGCGCCCTGGATCTTCACCCCGGTCCTGGCGTCGAGGCCGGGGGCGGTCATGGTGAGCACCGACACCCCGGTGGCCGTGCCCAGCTGGACGCCGACCGGCGCGGCCGTGCCGTCGAGGTTCTCCAGCAGGACCCGGGTGGAGCCGTCGGCGTTGCGGACGGCGTGCGCGGCGAGGTTCCCGCCGCCGGAGACCTTCGCCTCCAGCAGCGCGCCGGTGCCGAGCCGGTGGGCCAGCAGCATGCCGTAGTAGGACGGTGCGGCGGTGTAGTGGTGCGGCCCGTCGGACAGGATCGGGCTGTACGCGTTGCCCAGCGCGCCGGTGAGGTAGGTGCCGGAGAGGCCGCCGTGGATGTTGACCCCGGCCGCGCCGTGCTCGGCGGCCGTGAGCAGGAAGTCCGCCATCCACAGCGCCGAGGCGTAGCCGTCGGTGACACCGCCGATGCCGCCGCAGGAGATCGAGTTGGTCTCCGACAGCCGCAGCGGGACGCCGAGGCCGGCCGCCGTGGCGGACAGCTTGCCGACGGTGCTCGCCGCGGCCGAGGCGCGTTCGCGGGAGAGCAGGCCGGCCGCCGTGGCGTCCTTCGACCTGCAGCCGCTGATCGCGTAGTAGTGCTGGTCGAGCTGGCCGATCCTCCCCTTGGCCCACCCGGCGTAGGCGGGCAGCATCCCGGTACTGGCGAGTTCCGGGCCGGCGAACGGCACCTGCGGGGCGCCCTTGCGGATCGCGTCCAGGCAGCGCTGCGCCTCGGCGGCGAGTTGCTCGGAGCCCCAGCCGTCCGGCCGGTAGCCCTTGCTCGTCCAGCTGCTCGGCTCGTTGCCGCAGGCGATGGCGGTCAGGGCGGGCCCGAGCGCGGCGCTGACGGCGGCGGCGTCCTTGGTGGTGCGGGCCGCGTCGAAGTGCGCGCCGGGCTCGGAGTAGATCACCCGCCATCCGGTGGCGTCGGTCAGCCGCCGCAGTCCCGCCAGCGCCGCGGGCGAGGCGCCGTCGAAGTCCTTGTCGACGGTGTTGCCGCCGAACCGCAGGACCCCGGTGCCGAGGTTCTCGAGCAGCCGCGGGTAGTTGCCCTGGGTGTCGAACTCACCGGTCGCCAGGTGCGCCGATTCGTAGCTGAACCCGAGGAAGTCGTCGCGGACGGCCGCGCCGCCCGCCATCGCGGCGCCGACCGTCACGGTGGCGCCGCCGGGCGCGGCGGGCGGCGCGGCCGCCGCTGCGCAGGGGGCGCTGAGCAGGACCAGCGCGACCGCGCTGATCAGTGAGGCGCTCTTGGACAGGGCCATGACGGCGTTCCACCGATCTCTCGGGCGGGCAGGGCAGGGCGGGGCGGCGGCCGGCGCCGGGCCGGGCCGGGCGGACGTCATGCGGAACGGATCCGGGCGCGCCCGGGTTCATCCGGTCCGGGTACGGACCTTCGGGCGGCCCCGGCCCGGAGGGGCCGTCCGTATGCCACCCGCGGCCGGGTGCGCCGCCCGTCCGGGGCGAGTGTCGTTGCGTCCGCGGCGGCCGTGCGCTGGTCTACTGGCTGCATGTCCCACGTCACGTTCCTTCTCGTGATGGTGATCATCACAGCTCTGGCGTTCGACTTCACCAACGGCTTCCACGACACCGCGAACGCGATGGCGACCTCGATCGCCACCCGTGCGCTCCCGCCACGGGTGGCGGTGCTGGTGAGCGCGGTGCTCAACGTCGTCGGCGCGTTCCTGTCGACGGCGGTCGCCAAGACCATCTCGGGGGGCATCGTCGACGACGGTCTGGTCACCCTGGGGATGATCTTCGCGGGGCTGGTCGGCGCGATCCTCTGGAACCTGTTCACCTGGCTGCTCGGGCTCCCCTCGAGCTCCTCGCACGCGCTGATCGGCGGGCTGATCGGCGCCACCTGGGTCGGTGCCGGGCAGAAGGCCGTGAACTTCGACGAGGTGCTGGAGAAGATCATCATCCCGGCGTTCGCCGCGCCGGTGGTGGCGGGGGTCGCCGCGGCGCTGGCCACCTACCTGGCCTACCGGCTCAGCGGACGGGCCGACGAGGAGTCGGTCACCAAGGGCTTCCGGTTCGGGCAGATCGGCTCGGCCTCACTGGTCTCGCTGGCCCACGGCACCAACGACGCCCAGAAGACCATGGGCGTGATCACCCTCAGCCTGATCGCCGCCGGTGCGCTGTCGACCGGCGCCGGGCCGCCGACCTGGGTGGTCCTCACCTCGGGCCTGGCGATCGGCCTGGGGACCTACCTGGGGGGCTGGCGCATCATCAGGACGCTCGGCCGGGGGCTGGCGGACATCCGCTCGCCCCAGGGCTTCTCCGCCGAGACCGCCTCCGCGACGGTCATCCTGAGCTCCGCCCACCTGGGGTTCGCGCTCTCCACCACCCAGGTCTGCAGCGGCAGCATCATGGGCGCCGGGCTCGGCCGCCGCGGCTCGGAGGTCCGCTGGTCGACGGCCGGCCGGATGGTGATCGCCTGGCTGGTGACGCTGCCGGCGGCCGGCCTGGTCGGCGGGGCCGCCGCCGCGGTCGTGGTGCACGGCGGTACGGCCGGCACGGTGGCGGTGGCGGTGGTCGCCGTGGCCACGGCCGGGGTGATCTACCTGCTGTCGCGGCGCAGCCCGGTCACCGCCGACAACGTCAACGACTCCCGGACCGTGACGGTCAACCCGCAGCCCGCGCCCGCGGGCGGCTGAGCCGGACAGGAGGCGCCGTGGCACTGCACTGGAGTGCGCTGGGCGAGGTGACCGCCGTGAGCATCGGCGCGACGGTCGGGGTGGCCGTGGTGTTCACCCTGGGGGTGCGGTCGACGCTGGCCTACCAGGACGCCAAGGACGGCGGCCGGACCTCGGCCGCCGCCCTGGCGGGGGCCGCGCTGTGCTTCCTGGCCTGCGCGGCCGCCGTGGCCTACGGGCTGTATCTGATCATCCCGCAGTTCCACAACTGACCGGGCCGGGCCGGGCGGTCCGGTCGCCGACGGTCGCGGGGGCGGGCGGTCGCGGGGCCGGCCGCTGCCGCCGGGTGCGCGTGCCGCTCCCCGGCGGGCCGGAGCCGTCCGACGCGACGCCGGCCGGCGCGTCGGGCGACCTTCGCCCCGCCGCGGCGCCCGGCACGCACTCCCGGCACACCGGCCGAAAGCCCGCGTACGTCCGGTACGAGGATCTCCGGCCGGCCCGCGGCGGACACCGCTCCTCGATGGGCGAAGGCTGCCCGACGCGGCCTAGACGATCAGGCTGAGCGGCATGATCAGGGCGATGGCGACCACCGAGATCACCGTCTCCATCACCGACCAGGACTTGACGGTCTGACCGACCGTCATCCCGAAGTACTCCTTGACCAGCCAGAAGCCGGCGTCGTTGACGTGCGAGAAGAACAGCGAGCCGGCGCCGATGGCGAGCACCAGCAGGGCCGCGTGGGTGCTGGACATCCCGGCGGCGAGCGGCGCGACGATGCCGGCGGCGGTGATGGTGGCCACCGTGGCGGAGCCGGTGGCGAGCCGGATCAGGACGGCGATCAGCCAGCCGAGCAGCAGGGCGGAGATGTGCCAGCGGCCGGCCCACTGGCTGACCGCCTCACCGACGCCGACGTCGATCAGGGTCTGCTTGAAGCCGCCGCCGGCGCCGACGATGAAGACGATGCCGGCGATCGGGGCCAGCGACCCCGCCACGGTGGCGGAGATCCGGGCCTTGTCGAAGCCGGCCGCCCGGCCGAGGGTGACCATGCCGAGCAGGGTCGCGGCGAGCAGCGCCACCAGCGGGGAACCGATGAAGTCGAAGATCCGCTGTGCGGTGGCCTTCGGGTCGTCGACCACCACGTCGACCAGGGCCTTGCCGAGCATCAGGGCGACCGGCAGCAGGATGGTGGCCAGGACGGCGCCGAACCGGGGTGCGTGCTCGGGGCGTTCGGCCTCGGCGGGAGGCTGGGCAGCGGGTACCTCCAGCGGCCCGACCCAGCGTTCGGCGACCCGGGCGAACAGCGGCCCGGCCACCACCAGGGTGGGGACGGCGATCAGCAGGCCGAGCGCCAGGGTGATGCCGAGGTCGGCCTTGAGCGCGTCGACGGCGACCAGCGGGCCGGGGTGCGGGGGGACCAGGCCGTGCAGGACGGACAGGCCGGCCAGGGCGGGGATGCCGATCCGCAGCAGCGGGACGTTGCCGCGCCGGGCGACCAGCAGCACGATCGGCACCAGCAGCACCACGCCGACCTCGAAGAACAGCGGCAGGCCGAGCACCGCCGCGATCAGCGCCATCGCCCAGGGCAGCGCCCGGCGGCCGGAGCGGGCCAGCACGGTGTCGGCGATGATGTTGGCCCCGCCGGAGTCGGCGAGCAGTTTGCCGAGCATCGCGCCGAGGCCGATCAGCAGGCCGACGCCGCTGACGGTGGCACCGAAACCGGTGGCGAAGCTGCTGGTCAGCTTGTCGAACGGCGCCCCGGCCACGGCGGCCAGCAGGCCCGAGCCGAGGGTCAGGGCGAGGAAGGGGTGCAGCTTCAGCTTGGTGATCAGCAGCACGATGGCGGCGATGCTGAGCAGCACCGCGATCAGCAGCGTGGTGTCGTCGCCGGTGTGGGGCAGGGCCGGTGGGGCGGCCGCGAGCAGCGCTCTGGTGGTCACGCGAGGTCTCCATTGACGGGCCGCACCAGCTGTGCGGCCATCTCGGCGAGGTCGTGGGGGGCGGGGCCGACGTCCAGGACGGCGCCGCGCTCGTCGGGTCCGAGCGGTTCCAGGGCGGCGTACTGGGAGTCGAGCAGCGAGGCCGGCATGAAGTGGCCGCTGCGGTGGGCGAGGCGGTCCTCGACCAGGCGGTGGTCGCCGCTGAGGTGGAGGAAGAACGCGTCGGGGCAGTGGGCGCGCAGGGTGTCGCGGTAGCGGCGTTTGAGCGCGGAACAGGTGACCACTCCCCCGGTCCCGGCGGCCCGGCGTTCGCCGAGCCAGCCGCCCAGGGCGGTCAGCCAGGGCTGCCGGTCCCGGTCGTCCAGCGGGATGCCGGCCGACATCTTGGCGATGTTGGCCGCCGGGTGGAAGTCGTCGGCCTCCGCGTGGGGCAGGTGGAGGAGGCCGGCCAGCAGTTCGGCGACGGTGGTCTTGCCGACGCCGGAGACGCCCATGACGACGATCACGGGCGGCTGGTTCTCGACGGTGAGAGCCATGGGGTGGTGCTCCTGTTCTGCCTGTTCCGCGGGCAACTGTGACGCAAAGGTATGACTTATTCAAGAGGATGAAACTTAATCGTCATACTTTTACGGGTCGCTGGTGCCGGGCGATCCGCGCCTGGTGCGGCACTAGGCTGGCCCGATGGAGATCCAGGGCCTGCCGGGCCGACTGCTCGCGGACCTCGGTCCGGCCATCGCCTCGGGGGAGCTCCCGGCCGGTACGGTGCTGCGCGCCGAGGAGCTGGAGGAGCGCTACGGCGTCTCGCGCACGGTGGTGCGGGAGGCGGTGCGGATCCTGGAGTCGATGCGGATGGTCGAGTCCCGGCGGCGGGTCGGCTCGACGGTGCTGCCGCAGCGCGACTGGGACGTGTTCGACCCGCTGGTGATCCGCTGGCGGCTGGCGGGGAGCGGCCGGGCCGCGCAGCTGCGTTCGCTCGGCTCGCTGCGGGTCGCGGTCGAACCGGCCGCGGCCGCGCTGGCGGCCCGTCAGGCCGGTGACGACGACCGGCGGGAGCTGAGCGCGCTGACCGTCGAACTGACCGTCAGCGCCCGCGCCGCCGACCTGGAGACCTTCCTGCGGCACGACATCGCGTTCCACGCGGCGGTGCTGCGGGCCAGCGGGAACGAGATGTTCGCCCACCTGGGCGACACCGTCGGCGCGGTGCTGACCGGCCGGACCGAGCACCACCTGATGCCGCACCAGCCGCGCGAGTACGCGGTGCGCTTGCACCGCGAGGTCGCGGAGGCGATCTGCGCCGGCGATCCGGAATCGGCCGAACGGGCGATGCGCACCATCGTGTTGGGGGCGCTGGAGGAGCTGGACGCGACCCTGGACTGAGCCGGGCGCCCGCCGGACGGGTGGAATGATCCGGGGTGCAGGGGGCAGGCTGGGCCGTGGACGCGCCACCGTCGGTCGTACCGGCGCGCGCCATGCGCCCGCGCGCCGTGCGGGGCGCCAGCCTTGGGGGGTTGCCGAATGTCCGCCGCACGCCGCCGACTCCCGGACGAGGTGCGGTCCGCCGCCGTCCGGGCCGTGCTCTGCGTCGCCTTCACCCTGGTGGCACTGATGGTGGCGGTCCTCGCCTCGTACGCCCGCAGCGGCCTGCTGACACCGGCGCTGCTGGGCATGGCGCTCGGGGTGTTCGGCTGCGCCTGGTGCCTGCTGGAGATCGTGATCGCCCGTCAGATCGCGGCCCAGCGGGCGCGCGGGCCGCACGCCCAGTCGCCGCTGGCCGGCAGCCGGGAGAAGGCGCGAGGCCGCCCGGCGGTGGACGGCCGCCGGGCGCCTTCGCGGGGCTGACCGGCCCCGGGTCCCGCCCCCCGGGTCAGCCGCGGCTGCCGACGGCGAAGCCGTACTGCCGGGGCCAGCGGCGCTCGGCGCCCAGGGCGCGGGCGGCGTCGTGCGCCCAGTACGGGTTGCGCAGCAGTTCGCGGCCGAGCATCACGGCGTCGGCGTGACCGTCGCGCAGGATCCGCTCGGCCTGCTCGGGCTCGGTGATCATGCCGACGGCGCTGACCGGCAGCCCGGCCACGGCCCGGATCCCGGCCGCGAACGGCACCTGGTAGCCGGGGCCGGTGGTGATCTCGGCGTGCGGGGCGAGGCCGCCGCTGGAGACGTCGACCAGGTCGGCGCCGGCGGCGGCGAGCTCCTTGGCCAGCAGGACGCTCTCCTCCGGGGTCCAACTCGGCTCCCCGGGCAGCCAGTCGGTGGCGGAGACCCGGAAGAACACCGGCAGTTCCTGCGGCCAGACGGCGCGCACCGCGGCGGTCACCTCCAGGGCGAGCCGGGCCCGCCCGGCGAAGGAGCCGCCGTAGCCGTCGGTGCGGTGGTTGGCCGCCGGGGACAGGAAGGAGTGGATCAGGTAGCCGTGGGCGCCGTGCACCTCGGCCACCTGGAAGCCGGCGGCCAGCGCCCGCTCGGCGGCGTCGGCGAAGGACCGGACCACCTCGGCGATCTCCTCGACGCTCAGCTCGTGCGGCAGCGGGTGGGCGCCGAAGGCGAGCGGGGACGGGCCGACCGGCTGCCAGCCGCCGTCGGCGGCGTCGACCGGCGTGCCGCCGAGCCACGGCTGCCGGGACGAGGCCTTCCGCCCGGCATGGGCGAGCTGGATCGCCGGGACCGCGCCGTGGCCCGCGACAAGGGCGGCGACCCGGGCCAGCGCCTGCTGCTGCCGGTCGTTCCACAGTCCGAGGTCGTACGGGGAGATCCGGCCCTCGGGGCGCACCCCGGTGGCCTCGACCATCACCAGTCCGGTGCCGCCGGCGGCGCGGGAGCCGAGGTGGGCCAGGTGGAAGTCGGTGGCCACGCCCTCCTCGGGCCCTTCGGCGGCGGCGGAGTACATGCACATCGGCGACATCCAGACCCGGTTGGGAATGGTCAGCGAGCGCAGGGTGAGCGGCTCGAACAGGGCACTCATGCGGGTCCTCCGGAAGGCGGCGGGGTCACGGTGACGTTCGTACGATAGCCGCCGTACTACGAGAACTGTCAAACTACGAGAACTCTCATACCATGAGGTGTGCACCAGACCACAGCGGAGACAGCGCCCGGGGCGGCGGAGGCGTGCACCGCCCTGCCCGAGCCCGGCACCGACGAGATCCGGCTGGAGTGCGTGCTGCACGCGCTCGCCGACCCGGTCCGGCTGCGGATCGTGGCCGAGCTGGCCGCACCGGGGGCGGCGCTGAACTGCCTCGCCATCGAGCTGCCGGTGACCAAGTCCACCAGCACCCACCACTTCCGGGTGCTGCGCGAGGCCGGCGTGATCCGGCAGTGGCGCAAGGGCACCTCGAAGATGAACGCGCTGCGCCGGGACGACCTGGCCCGGCTGTACCCGGGCCTGCTGGAGAGCGTGGTCGCCGCACTGGCGGCGCAGCGCGACGCCGACCGCCCCTGAGCGGCCGGACGGTCAGTCCTCCCGGCCCTCCTCGGCGGTGTGCGGGAGGTCGATGCCGTTGCGGGCGGCGATCCGCAGCAGGGCGGTGATCCGGCCCCGGTAGGCGTCCACGCCGTCCTCGTCCCCCTCGGCCCGCGCCTGCTCCAGCGCCCGGCGGGCCGATGCCAGCTGCTCGCGAAGCTCCACGCCGAAGTTCTCTGTCACGGCCGCCCTCCGGTGCCGATGTGGACGAAGACCCGCTGCCCGGGGAAGTTCCGCCCGGGCGTCCAGCATGGACGAATGCCGACAAATCATCAACCAGCTGCCGGTCCGACCTGCGCCACGCCCACGATGGAGTGATCCCGCCGCCGCGCGTCGGCCGCACCGGCCCACCCGCGGGCCCGCCCGCGACCGGGCGCAACGCGCCCGTCACCGGAGTTGTCCGGGTGTTCATCCTTGATCGACAGATGGTCTATACCAATCCGGTAGCCTGACCCCGAGACGTCCCAATTCGACGGCTGTGGGGGCCCTATGACTGCCGATCACCTACCGGCACCACCGACCGACCGCGAGCTCTACTGGTACTTCGGCCCGCAGCGCCGCTGGGTGCCGATCTGCTCCTCGCTCGCCTTCGTCTGCTCCGCGCTGACCATGGTGTCCTTCTCGCTGCGCACCGCCGCGCTCTGGCCGTTCCTGGCCGTGCTCGCGCTCAACCTGGTCGCCCTGGTGCTGTCCTGCGTGAACGGGCTGCGCGGGCGCCGCTTCACCCGCCGCTCGCACGAACTGCTGCTGGCCGCCTGGCGGCCCGCCACCGCCCCGGCCGTCGGCCTCTACCTGCCGACCTGCGGCGAACCGCTGCCGGTGCTCGCCAACGCCTACCGCGCGGTCGCCGGCCTGCGCTGGCCCGGCGCGCTGACCGTCTGGGTGCTCGACGACGCCGACCGCCCCGAGGTCGCCGCCCTGGCCGGCGCCCACGGCTACCGGTACGTGGTGCGGCCCGACCGCGGCCACCTGAAGAAGGCCGGCAACCTCAACCACGCGCTCGGCCTCGGCGACGGCGAGTTCATCGCCATCCTGGACGCCGACTTCGCCCCCCGGCCCGACTTCCTGCACCACCTGGTGCCGTACCTGGCCGACCCCGGGGTCGGCATCGTGCAGAGCCCGCAGTGCTTCGACACCGACCCGTCGATGGGCTGGATCGAACGCGCCGCCGGGGCCGCCCAGGAGTGGTTCTTCCGCTGGATCCAGCCCTCCCGCGACGCCAGCGACGCGGCGATCTGCTGCGGCAGCAACGCCGTCTACCGGCGCGCCGCGATCGAAGCCGCCGGCGGCTTCGCCCGGCTCGACCACAGCGAGGACATGTACACCGGCCTCGCCCTGCACGGGCGCGGCTACCGCACCGTGTACGTGCCGGTGCTGGTCGCCAAGGGCACCTCCCCCGCGGGCCTCGCCCCCTTCGTCAACCAGCAGTACCGCTGGGCGATGGGCAACCTGCACCTGCTCGGCGGCTCCGAGCTGGCCCGGCTGGGACTGCCCTGGCGGATGCGGCTGTGCTACTACGAGGGCGTGGTCGGCTACCTGACCATGTTCGTCAACATCCTCACCGCCCCGCTGCCACCGCTGGTCATGCTGTTCTGGTTCCCCGGCCAGATCCGGGCCTGGTACGCGCTGCCGCTGATCTCGCTGCTGTGGCTGTGGCACGTGCTGCTGCCCAGGGTCAGCCGGACCCGCTGGCGGATCGAGGTGATCCGGGCCAACACCCTGATGGCCTTCGCCGCCGGCGCCGCCCTCCTGCACACCCTGCGCGGACGCAGCGCCGCCTGGGTGCCCACCGGCGCCGGACGCGCCCGCCCCGGCGGGATGGCCCGCCGGGTGGTGCTGGTGACCATGGTCTGGACGGCCGGCGTCCTCGCCGCCACCGCCGTCGGCCTCGCCCTCGCCGTCGCGGCGTACGGCTGGTGGCCGACCTGGGGCCTCGGCCTGTACCTGCTGGTCCAGGCCCAGATCGGGCTGCCGCTGGTCCGCGACCTCGCCGTCGAGCTGCGCGGTGCGCAGCGCCCCGGCCGGGCCCGGCCCTCGATGCGTCCGCGCCGCTGGCCCGAGGCGCTGGCCGTGACCAGCTCGCTCGCCCTGACCGCACTGCTCGCCTCCGGCTGGGTGGCGCCGATGCTGCCCTGGCTGGGCTGAAAGGTCGTCACACCCGTGTCCATCAGCGCCGACCCCGACCAGCGGCCCGACCACCGGACCGACCCGCTCACCGTGCTCGCCCCGCGGCCCGCCCCCGGCGCACGCCGCTTCCGCCCGGACCTCGAGGGGCTGCGCGCCGTCGCGGTCCTCGCCGTCCTCGGCTTCCACGCCGCCGTCCCCGGCCTGGCCGGCGGATTCGTCGGCGTCGACGTCTTCTTCGTCCTGTCCGGCTACCTGATCACGGGCCTGCTGGTCCGGGAGGCCGCCGCCGACGGCCGGATCCACCTCGCCGAGTTCTTCTCCCGCCGGGCCCGCCGCCTGCTGCCGTCCGCCGCACTGGTGCTGGCCGTGGTGGCGGTCGCCGGTGCCTGGCTGACCGTGCCGCTGCGCCGTACCGACCTGGAGCACGACGTGCTGGCGGCCGCCCTGTCGGTCGCCAACTGGCGCTTCATCGGCCTGCAGACCGACTACCTGGCCGCCGGGCGGGACCAGAGCCCGCTGCTGCACTTCTGGTCGCTGGCGGTGGAGGAGCAGTTCTACCTGGTGTGGGCGCCGCTGGTGGCCCTGCTGGTGCTGCTGACCGCCCGCCGGCGGCGGGCCCGGACCCCGGTGCTGGGTGCCGTGGCCGCGGGTCTGACCGCCGCCTCGTTCGTGCTGGCGCTGCACTGGACCGCCGGTTCAGTCTCCCTCGCCTACCTCGGTACGCCGTCCCGGGTCTGGCAGTTCGGGGCCGGCGCGCTGCTCGCGGTGGCACCCTGGCACCGGCTGCGCGGGCCGCGCGCAGCCCGCGAACTGCTCGGCTGGGCGGGGCTGGCCGCGATCGGCTGGTCCGTGCTGCGCTTCGACGCCGCCACCGCGTACCCGGGGTGGGCCGCGCTGCTGCCCACGGCCGGTACGGCGGCGGTGATCCTGGCCGGGACCACCGACCGGGACGGCCGCGCCGCGCACGCCGCCGGGCGGCTGCTCGGCACCCGGGCGCCACGGGCGCTCGGCCGGCTCTCGTACAACCTCTACCTGTGGCACTGGCCGGTGCTGGTGCTCGCCGAGGCCCGCTTCGGGACGCTCGGCTGGCCGGTGCGGACGCTGCTGACCTGCGCCGCCGCGCTGCCCGCGTACGCGGCGATGCGCTGGGTGGAGCGGCCGCTGCGGCGCAGCCGGGTGGTGGCGGAGCTGCCCAGGCGCGGGCTGTCGCTGGGCCTGACGGCGGTGGTGCTGCCGGTGGTGCTGGCGCTGGTGGTGGGGACCGGGACGCTGCGGGTGCTCGGCCCGGCCGGGCCGGTGGACCTGGCCGGACTGGCCGCCGGGAACCCTGACGGAACGTCACTGCTGCTGCCGGGCGGGGCCACCCGCGGCCCGGTGGTGCCCAATCCGGTGCAGGCCCGGCAGGACTTCCCGCCGGACGGTGCCTGCGAGGTGCCGCCGGCCGCCGTCACCAGCCCGGACTGCCGGTTCGGCGACCCGGCCGCGGCCGGCCGGATCGCGCTGCTCGGCGACTCGCACGCCGGACAGTGGTTCTCCCCGCTGCTCGGCATCGCGGCGCAACGGCACTGGGCGCTGGAGGAGCTGGTCAAGCAGGGCTGCCCGCTGCCGCAGGTGCCGGTGGTCAACCCGCAGCTCGGCCGCGCCTACCAGGAGTGCGACCAGTGGCGGTCGGCCGTGCTGGAGCGGCTGCGCGGCGGGCCGCGGCCGAAGCTGATCGTGGTCGCCGCGCTGAACCGCTACACCGCCGACCGCGAGCAGCTGCTGCGCGGCTGGCAGCAGACCCTGGAGCCGCTGCGGGCGACCGGCGCGCCCATCGTCTACCTGCAGGACACCCCGGTGCCGGGCCTGGACGTGCCCGCCTGCCTGTCCGGGCACACCGCGGACCCGACGGCCTGCGGGTTCGCCCGCTCGGCGGGCCTGTGGCCGGATCCGCTGGCCGAGGCGGTGGCCGCCGGCACGGTGCCGGGCGTGCGCAGCGTCTCCGTCAACCCGGTGCTGTGCCCGGGCTCGGGGCGCAGCTGCCCCGCGGTGCTGGACCGGGTGGTGCTGTACCGGGACGACGCGCACCTGACCAACACGGCGGCGGTGGTGCTGGCGCCGCGGCTGGAGCGCCTGCTGGTCGAGGCCGGGGTGCTCGCCGGTGCCGGGGCGCCCGCCGGGGGCGCGGGCTGGACCGAGCTGCTGCGGGACGAGTTCGACGGCCCGGCGGGGAGCCGGCCCTCCGCGGACCTGTGGCAGTACGACCTCGGCACCTGCTACCCGGGCTGCCCGGCCGCCCAGTGGGGCACCGGTGAGGTCGAGTCGATGACCGACTCGGCCGAGAACGTCCGGCTGGACGGCGCCGGTGCGCTGGAGATCCGGCCGACGCTCGCCGGCGGGCGGTGGAGTTCGGGCCGGATCGAGACCCGGCGTGCGGACCTGGCCGCGCCGCCCGGCGGTGTGCTGCGGATCGAGGCCTCGATCGCGCTGCCGGCGGTGGACGGCCCGGCCGCCGGCGGGTACTGGCCCGCGTTCTGGACGCTGGGCGGCGCGCTGCGCGACGGGTACACCGGCTGGCCCGGCGTCGGCGAGCTGGACGTGCTGGAGGCGGTGGGCGGCCGGCCGTCGGTCTTCGGCACGATGCACTGCGATGCGGCGCAGGGCGGTCCGTGCCGGGAGCCGGCGGGCCTCGGCTCGGGCCTGCGGCCGTGTGCGGACTGCTGGGACGGGGGGTTCCACACGTACGCGGTGGAGGTCGACCGCTCGACGGCGCCGGAGCAGGTCCGCTGGTACCTGGACGGCGCCGAGTACCACCGGGTGAGCGCCGACCAGGTCGGGGCCGAGGCCTGGGACCGGGCGGTGCACCACGGGATGTTCGTGGTGCTGGACGTGGCGGTGGGCGGCGGCCTGCCCGACGCGTACGGCGTCCCGCTCACCGCGGCGACCGAACCGGGGCACCCGATGCGGGTGCGCCACGTGTCGGCGGCGACCCGGGGCTGACGAACCGTCACCGCCTGGTCGGGCGGTACGCACCCCCAGGGCGACATGCACATCAGCCGATATGGAGAAAGAGTGACTTATCGCCAGCTGATGTGCGGTGCGCCCCGGGGGTCCGGCCCGCCCGACCCCTCCGGCCTGCGGCGATACCGCCGTGCGCCGCTCGCCCGGAGGGCCGGAAACAGGCTGTTCGCCGTCGATCCGCCGGGCTAGGAATGGAACCGCGGGGCCGCCGCCCCGCCCCGGACCGACCGAACAGGAGCCTGCCGGCCATGACCCGACTCCGTGCCGCCGCCGTCGTCCTCGGCGCCGCCGCCGCGCTCACCGCCGTCCCGCTGTCCACCGCGCAGGCCGCGCCCGGCGACACCGCCACCCTCTGCTCGTCCTCGCTGACGCCGACCGGCTGGGTCGACGTCCAGTGGTGGAACAGCTCCAGCTGCGGATCGACGTTCAGCCCCAACATCCGCAAGGTGCAGCAGCTCACCGGCTACGCCGCCGGGACCACCCTCACCGCCTGCGCCTCCAACCTCCCGCCCGCCGGCTGGGTCGCGGTCTCCATCTCCTACAACAGCGGCTGCGTCTACGCGCCCAACCAGGGCTTCAACAAGAACTCCTGGCAGCTCAAGCAGCTCACCGGCTACCCGGTCGGCACGGTCGTCAACGCCTGCTCCTCGATGCTGCCGCCGGCCGGCTGGACCCCGGTGGGCGAGTACTACGACAACGGCTGCCAGCCCACCTCGACCCCGAGCACCGCGAAGAACGCCTGGCAGCTCAAGCGCGTCTCCTGAACCCCACCGCAGCAGCCGCCGCCGGGGCGTCGGACCGGCCCGACGCCCCGGTACAACAAGGCATCTCCTCCCCGGAGTTGGGCACGACGGGTGATAGCGTTCGGGCACGATGCACGTCTTCGAGCACGGCACGCGTCCACGCCCCGCCGCCCTGCGCCGCCCACCGCGGGAGGCCGCCGGATGGCGGTGATCACCGGGCTGGCCACCCTGACCGCGTACGGGAGCGGACCCGGGCCCCTCTGGACCGGCCTGCTGAGCGGCGAACCCGCACTCTCCCCGGTCACCCGCTTCGGCGTCACCGGCCGCCGCGCCCGGTACGCGGCCACCCTGCCGGGCAGCCCCGACCTGACGGCGGAACTGGCCGCGCTGGTGGACCGGGCCTGCGCCGGGGCCGGCCTGACCGCCGCCGAACGGGCCGTCACCCCGCTGCTCCTGGCCCGCCACCTCACCACCGCCGTGGACCCGCCCACCGCCTCGCTCGCCGCCGACTGCGGCCTGCTCGCCCTCCAGCGGATCCACACCGGCGCCTGCGCCGCGGCCGCCTCGGCGGTCGCGGACGCCGCCGCCCAGCTCGCCCTCGGGGAACACCCACGGCTGGTGGTGGCGGCCGGCCACCTGGTCGCCGAGTCCACCTTCGCCTCCTTCGACAGCTCCGGCGTGCTGGCGCCGGACGGGATCGCCCGCCCGTTCAGCACCGGACGGCGCGGACCGCTGCTCGGCGACGGCGCCGGGGCACTGGTCCTGGAGAGCCCGGCGGAGGCCCGCCGCCGCGGCGCCACCCCGCTGGCCCGGATCGCGGGCTGGGGACAGGCCGGCGACGCCCACCACGTCGCACGACCGCACCCCACCGGGCTCGGCACCGCCCGGGCCGTCGCCGCCGCCCTGCACCGGGCCGGCCTCGGCCCGGACGCGGTCGGCTACGTCAACGCGCACGGCACCGCCACACCCGCCTTCGACCCCAGCGAGGCCGCCGGACTGCACCGGGCGCTCGGGCCGCACGCCTCGAGGGTCCCGGTCAGCTCCACCAAACCCCTGCACGGCCACTGCCTGACCGCCGCCGGGATGGTCGAACTGGCCGTCTGCGCCCTGGCCCTGCGGCACCGGCTGCTCCCCGTCAACGCCGGCCACCTGGGCCCCGACCCCGCCTGCCCGCTCACCCTGGTCCTCGGCCGGGCCCGGCCCACCCGGGCCCGGTACGCGCTCAGCCTCAGCGCCGGATTCGGCGGCACCTGCACCGCGCTGCTGCTGGAGCGGGTGTGACCGGCCTCCCGCCCCGCCGCCTGCCCGCACCGCGGGTACTGGCCGAGGCGCACTGGCCGCCGCCCGGGGCGCCCGCGGCCCGCCCGGACCAGGGCAGGTTCCTGGCCTCCCGCTTCCCGCCGCTGGTCACGGCCGTCGCCGAGGACTGCCTGCGGACCCGCCACGGCGAGCCGCCCGCACCGGCCGCCCACGGCGAGCGGACCGCGCTCCTGCTGTCCTCGCTGCGCGCGGACCCGGCCACCGCGCACGCCGTCGCCCGGGCCCTCACCCACGGCGAGCCGGTGGCCAAAGCCCTGCTGTTCCAGTCCGCGCCGACGGCCGCGCTCGGCCACGTCGCCGCCCGCTGGGGCCTGGCCGGACCGATGCTCTCGATCACCCCGCTCGGCGACCGGCTCACCGACGGACTCGCCCTCGCCGCACGGCTGCTGACGCTCGGCGAGGCGGCGGAGGTGCTGCTGGTCTGCGCCGACCTCGCCCACCCGGCGCACCCGGTGGACACCGCCCACGCGCTGCTGCTCGCCCCCGGCGGCTGACCGGGCGGGCCCCGGACGGCGGACCTACCGTGGAGACATGGCCGAACCGACGGGACACGGATGGTCGTGGCTGAGCTGGGACCGGATCGGCTCCGGTCCGGACGACGCCGAGCAGCGGGCCCTGCTGCTGCCCGGCGGCCTGTGCACGGCGGACGAGTACCGCGAGCTGATGGCCGAACCGGCGCTCGCCGGGGTCCGGCTGACCGCCGTCACCCTCCCCGGGCACGGCGGCACTCCCCCGCCGCGCGACTGCGGACTGGAGAACTACGCCCGGCTCGCCGCCGAGTGCGCGGCGGGCCTCGGCGCCGACGTCGTGGTGGGGCACAGCATGGGCGCCAACGTGGCGATCGAGATGGCCGCCTCCGGCCGCTTCCGCGGACCGGTGATCCTGCTCGCCCCCAGCTTCTCCCGGCAGGACGAGAGCCGGTTCCTGCGCACCCTGGACCGGCTCGCGCTGGTGCTGGGCCACCTGCCGTACAGCGCGATGCTGAAGATCGTCGACGGTGCGGCCAAGGACAGCCCGCTGCCGCCGCGGCGCAAGGCGGAACTGGTCGCGGACCTGCGCCGCAACGACCCCCGGGTGATGCGCCGCGTCCTGCGCGGCTACCTCGGGTACCTCGACCGGTACGGCTCGGTCGCGCCCCGGCTGCGCGGCGCGGCCGGACCGGCCTGGGTGGTGCACGGCGAGAGCGGCGACGGCGGCATCACCGACGACGAACGCCGCCTGCTGCTCGCCCGCCCCGGGATCCGGGTCATCACCCTGCCCGGCGAGAGCTTCTTCACCCCCGCCGAGGAGCCCGCGCTGGTCGCCTCGTACCTCACCGAGGCCCTGGCCGCGGCCCGGACCCCGGCCCGCGGCCGCGCGCCGGACGCCTGACCGCCGGCGGCGCGGCGGTCCTGGCGTCCCGCGCGGGGCTCAGCCTTCCGCGGGTGCCGGGGCCTCGGCCGGGCGCTTGAACATCCGGGTGGCGGTGATCTCGCCGTGGATCGCCGGGCCGTCCGGGTCGGCCGCGGCGGGCAGGCCAGGACGCAGGTGCTCCTCGACCGAGATGTACTTCAGGCCGGCCCGCAGGTCGGCATCGTTGCGCAGCCGGATCACCAGCGGGAACTCGGCCAGCGCGGTGGTGTCGAACAGCCCGGTGGTGTAGATCAGCTGCACCCCGAGGGCGTCCGCGACCGCCCGCTGCAGCTCCAGCAGGTAGGTCGCGTTGGCCCGGCCGATCGGGTTGTCCAGGAAGAGCGTGCCGGCGTGCCGCAGCTGGGACTGGCCGCGGTCGTTGGCGCGCAGCGCGGCCATCGTGCAGTACAGCGCGATGGCGGCGGTGAGCAGCTGGCCGCCGGAGAAGACGTCGGACATCTGGCCGACGCTCACCCGCTCGGCGCGCAGCACCGCGTCCGGCTTGAGGATCTCCACGCCGACCCCGCGCGGGCCGATCGCGGCGGCGACCCCGCGCAGCAGCAGCGACATGCCGTCCCGGCGCAGGTCGGAGTTCTTCTTCACAGCGGCCCGGGTGGCCTCGTCGATCACCTCGCCGAGCCGCTCGACCAGCACCGCGTGGTCCGGGTCCTCGAAGCGGATCCGCAGGAACTCCTGGCCGGACCACTCCCCGAGGCCCTCCGGCAGCCGGGACAGCCGCTGGGCGGCGCGCAGGGTGGCGAGCGAGGACTCGACCAGGCCGCGCAGCCGGTCGACGATGCTGCTGCGGTTGCGCTCCAGCTGGGCGAGCTCGTCGGTGAGCACCCGCAGCCGCGGGGCGAAGGCGGCGGCCCAGGCCGCGGCGTGGTCCGGCAGGGCGGCCGCGGGCAGCTCGCGGATCTGGTGCCGGGCCGGGGTGCGGACGGCCTCGTACCGGGCCGCGTTGGCGTGCCGCACCAGCGCGTCGGAGGCGTCCCGGACGGCGAGTTCGGCGCCGGTCAGGTCGGCGGCGGCGGTCCGCAGGGCGCGCCGGGTCTCGGTGGCGGCGGTGCGGGCGTCGGCGAGGCTGCCGAGGTAGGGCTCGGCGGGCTGCGGTTCACCCTCCTCGGTGTGGTCGCGCAGGCCGTCCCTGAGCTGGGCGGCGAGCTCCTCGAAGTCGGCGGTGGCGGACTGGGCGGTCTCCAGGGTGCGCTGCAGGTCGGCGTGGACGGTCCGGGCCGCGTCGACCTGCTCGCGGCGCTCGGCGAGCAGGCCGGTGGCGGTCCGCAGCAGCACCTGGGCGTGCTCGGGGTCGGTGGGGACCAGCTCGGCGGGCAGCTCGGTGTGGGACTCGCCGTCGGCGGGGGCGGAGCGCTCGGCCTCGCCGCGCAGCCGGCCGAGCTGCTCGCTGGCGGTGGCGGAGCGGGCCTCGATGGTGGCGACCAGTTCCTCGGCGCGCGCGGCGGCGGCCTGGCGGGCCGGGCCGTCGGCGCCGTCGGGGCTGGCGAGCAGTTCCTCGGCGCGGGTGCGGACCTTGTTGGTGAGCCGGTCGAGTTCGGCCGCGGCGGCGGCCTCGTCGCCCTCGGCGCGGGCCTGCTCGGCCCGCAGGTCGGCGCCGACGCCGACCTTCTCGTACAGCTGGGAGGCGGCCCGGTAGGCCTCGCGCAGGGCGGGCAGCGAGGCGGCCGGGGCGGCCTGCTCGGGGGCGTCCTCGGCGAGGCCGGCCAGCTCGGCGCGCTCGGCGCGCAGGGTCCGGGCGGTGCGGCGGGCGTCGTCGGCGGCGCGCTGGGCGGCCCGGCGGTCCTCGTCGCAGGTGCGGGCGCGCTCCGCGCAGGTGGTGCGGCGGCGCTCGCACTCGGCGGCGTCGTCGGCGAGCTCGCGCTGCCGGCGGGTCCAGTTGGCGCGCTCGCGCAGCCGGAACGCCAGGCCCGCCAGGGCGTCGGCGGACCGGCGGGCCTGCTGGGCGGTCTCCCGGAGCTCCTCGTGGCGGGCGGCGGCGACGGCGTGGTCGGCCTCGGCCTCGGTGTGGTCGGCGCGCACGGTGGCGAGCCCGGCGGCGGCGGTCTCGGCCTGCTCGGCGGCCGCCCGGGCGGCGTCGGCGAGTTCGGCGAGGGTGCCGGGCGGGCACTGGACGTGCCAGGAGGCGAGCCGGGCGGCCAGCGCCCGGTCGCCGCCGAGCCGGGCGGCCAGCTCGCGGATGTGCTCCTCGCGGGCGGTGGCCCGGGTGCGCAGCTCGCGGCGCTCGTCGTCGGCGGCCCGTTCGTCGTGCATGGCCGGGTTCGGCGGGACCAGGAAGAAGGCCGGCTCGGCCTCGATCGGGGCGATCAGCGCCGCGGCGGTGCCGACCGCGACGGTGGAGCGCGGCAGCAGCGCGGCGGCCTGCAGCGCGTCGCGGGCGCGCTCCAGCGAGGACGGGTCGGTGACCACCACGCCGTCGACCAGTTCGGGGCGGGCCGCCAGGATCGCCTCGTGGTCGCCCGGGTCGACGGACTGGGCGAGGTAGCGCCAGCCGGGCAGCGCGGGGATGCCGTGCTCGCCGAGGTACTCGACGGTGGCCAGCACGTCGGGGCCGGGCGGCAGCAGACCGCCGTCGCCGAGCGCGGCCAGGATGCGGGAGTCGTCGGCGGCGGCGGTGCGCAGGTCGAACAGGGTCCGCTCGGCGGTGGCGACCGACTGGTCGAGCCGGTCGCGCAGGTCCTCGGCGTTGGCGTCGAGGAGACGGGGCGTCAGGAAGCCCTCCTGCTCGTCCCCGCCCTCCTGGTAGGGGCTGAGCGAGAGCAGGTCGGCGAGGCGCGGCTCGGCGGCCAGCTGGGCGGCGGTGCGCTGCTCGGCGGCGAGGGCGCGTTCGGCGGCGGTACGGGCGTCGGTGGCGCGGGCGGCGGCCAGCTCGGCGCGGGCCTCGGCGGCGGCGGCCTCGCGGACCCGGGCCGCGGACTGCTCGGCGGCGGTGCGGGCCTGGACGAGCGCCGCCGTGGCCGCCTTCTCGGCGTCCGAGGCGTGCAGGGCGGCGCGGGCCGGGTCCGGCTCCTGCGAACTCGGGTCGATCCAGCCGGCCTCGACGGCGGCCTGGGTCTCCTGCTCGACCTCGGCGAGGCGCTGGCGCAGGTGCTCCGCCTCGCTGCGGGCCTTCTGGGCGGCGGTCGCGGCGGCGGTCGCCTCGGCCTGTGCGGCGGAACCGTCCTCCTGGAGCTCGCCGGCCCGCAGCTCCTCCTGGTCGGCCCTGGTCTCGGCGGCGAGCGCGGCCGACTCCAGGGCCCGGGCCAGTGCGCCGGCGGCCTGGGCGCGGGCGGCGAGGGCGGGGGCTGCGTCGAGCTCGGCCTCGCGGATCGCGACCGAGACCCGGGCCACCCGGTCGGCGGCGGCGCGCTGGCGCAGCACCGCCTCGGCGGCCTGCCAGGCGGAGTGCAGGGTGCGGGCCTCGGTCAGCTCGCGGCGCAGTCCGGCGGCCTCGACGGTGGCGGCGGCCAGCCCCAGGGTGGCGTGCCGGTGGGTCAGCTCGGCGGTGATCAGCGAGTGCCGGGTGCGGTCCGCCTCGGCGGCGGTGACGGCGCCCGCCGCGGAGGCCACCTCGATCGCCAGGTCGTGCACCCGGTCCCGTTCGACGCCGGCCCGGGCGCCGAGCGCCTGGGCGAGCCGGCGGGTGCGGCGTTCGGCCGCGCGGTGCGTCTCGCGGACGCCTTCGCGGGCCGCCGTGGCCTCGACGATGCGCTGCAGCAGGTCGACCGAGCCGGCCGTGAAGTCGCGCTCGGCGGTGAGCTCGGCGCGGCGGCCCAGCTTGGCGGCGAAGCCGTGCACCAGGTCGGCCAGGCCGTCGGTGTCGCGGGTGTCGGTGACGGCCCGCAGCAGCAGGTCGGTGAAGTCGGAGTCGTGCTTGACCGCGAACAGGCCGGCCGCCTCGCCCTCGTCCGCGTTCATCTCCCGCTGGTAGCGGAAGAGTTCGGGGTCCAGGCCGAGCTCGCCGAGGTGCTCGTTCCACCGGTCGTGGATGTCCTCGAACACCAGGTCCAGGTGCGGGTGGGTCTTGCCGGCCTCGGTGAGCGAGTCGCGGAAGCCCTTCATGGTGCGGCGCCGGCCGCGGGCCTTGGTGTCCGGGCCGAGGCTCGGGCGCTCGGCCACCGGGAGGGAGTCCAGGGTGAGGCCGGGGCCGGGACGGAACGAGTACCAGGTCTCGGCGAACTTCCGCGGGTCGGAGGAGATCTGCCGGCCGCGCCACTCGCTGACCTTGCCGACCACGATCAGCTCGCCGGTGACGGTGTGCTGCCACTCCAGGGCGACGTGCCCGCAGTCGTCCGCGAGCAGGAACTTGCGCAGCACGCCGGAGCTGGCGCCGCCGAGGGTGTTGCGGTGGCCGGGGAGCATCACCGAGAAGATCAGCTTGAGCAGGACGGACTTGCCGCCGCCGTTCTCCAGGAACAGCACGCCGGCGGGCGCCGGGCGGCGCTGCGGGCCCTCCGGCTCCTCGCCGAACAGGCCGATCTGCTGCGGCCGGGGCTCGGCCACCGGCTCGCCGACACCGCGCAGGTCGAGCACCGTGTCGGCGTAGCGGGCGCCGGCCGGTCCGATCGAGTACAGGCGGACCCGGTTGAGCTCGTACATGTGCGGCGGTTCTCCAGTGGGCGGGGACGGATAGCAGGGGCGCGGGCCGCGCGGCCGGGCGGGTGGGCCCGGCGGCCGGGCGGACCGGGAGGCCGGGCCGGGGTCAGAGGGAGTGGAACGGCAGGCCCGCGTCGGCGACCAGGTCGTCGGAGGTGTCCGGCGGGAGGAGGGTCGGGGTGCCGTCGGTCACCGGGACCACGCCCAGGTCGGTCAGCTCCGCCATCGCGGCGCTGGCGGCCAGGTCACGGACCTGGAGCTGGTAGCGGGCGGTGGTGCGGTAGGTGCCGCCGGCGTCGTCCGAGGTCTTCTGCAGGAAGCCGGAGTCGACCAGGAACAGCACCGCCTTGGAGACGATGCCGATGGTGGAGCCGGCCAGCCGGCGGGCGTCCTTGGTCGCGCCGGTCGCCGAACGGCGGGCCCACACCCGCCAGGCCGCCTCCAGCCCGGGCGCGTCGCTCGCCGGGTCGGAGTTGGCGCCCTCCGCCTCGGCCCGCTCCTCCAGGCGGCGGCACGCCTGGCGGACGAACGCGTCCACGCCGTTGACGGTGACCCGGCCGAGGTAGCCCTCGTCGGCGAGGTCCTCCGGGCGCGGGAAGGCGAGGGCGGCGACCGCCAGGTGGGCCAGGCCGTGCAGGAACCGGTCGGTGGACTCGGAGGCGGCGCGACGCGAGTAGTCGCCCATCCGGACCGCGAACACCGAGTCCTCGGCGGCGGCGACGGCCATGCCGGCCCGGGGCGACACCTCCAGGACCACCAGGCCCATGCCGGTCGCGACGGCGTCCGCGAGGCGGGCGAAGCCCGGGTCCTCGCGGTGGCGGCGGACCAGCTCGGCGTACTCGGCGTCGCGGGCGGGCAGCAGCTTCGCCTGGAGGCCGAAGGAGACCAGACGGGCGGCGTCGGTGACATCGGCCGGCGTGAGGGCGGCCGGGGCGGCCGGCTCGCTCTCGGAGGGCCAGGCCGTGTCGTGGGGCGTCATCACGGGCGGGGCTCCTCGGTACGGGACGGAAGGTACTCACGGCGGGCGGGCCGCACCGCCTCCAGGGGCGAGCGGCGGGCAGGGCGCACCGCCTCCAGGGGCGAACGGCGGGCAGGGCGCACCCCCAGGGGCGCGAGGAACTGCGCGAAGCGGGAGGCTCCGACGCTGTGTTCAGGTGCGTACGACGCTCGGCACCCCGGAGCGGGGACCACGGATGTGATCACCTCGGGACGGAAGTCCGGTGCGGCGGTCAGGGCTGGCTGTTCGCGCAGTTCCCCGCGCCCCTGGGGAGGTGCCACCGGAGCACGGCTGACCTGCGCGACGGGCGGGGCCGGCTGTTCGCGCAGTTCTGCCCACGGCCTTCGGCCGGGGGGACCCCCGGCGCCCCTGGTGGGTGTCTGCATCACGTGGCCTCCTTGCGGTCGGCGGCCATGCCGGCTGCGTCGAGGAGGGCGCTGCCCACGATGAGGTCGGCGCCGCCGAATTCGGGGTCGTCGAGGCGGGTGCCGTCGTCGACGGCGAACAGGAGGCGTTCCTCGCCCTGGCGGTAGGCGGTGCCCACCGGCGGGCTGGCGGCGTGCACGGCGAGCAGTGCGACCAGGTACGGGAGGTCGGGGTCCTGGCGGCGGGCGTCGGCGAGCAGGCCGGAGAGCCGTCGGGGGGCGTCGGCGGGGAGGTCGAGCAGGTCGAGGGCGGATTCGAGCTGGGCCTCGGAGAAGCGGCTGTCGTCCGGGGTGGCGACCAGGTCGGGTTCGGGGAGCTCGGCGCCCAGGTGTTCGCGTTCGACGGGCGGGGTGAGCAGCAGGTCGACCAGGTCGGTGACGCGGACCGAGACCGGCGTGCGCAGGCCGGTGCCGCGGGCGAAGAAGGCGTCGGTGGGCCCGGTGGCGCGGCCGACGGGGAGCTGCAGGAGCGGGGCGAGCAGGTGCCCGTACAGGTCGATGCCGCTGCGGGCGCCGGGGGTGGCGAAGGCCTGCCGGTCCTGCTCGGCGCGGAACAGCGGGCCGGCCTCGAGGAGCCGGGTCTGCAGCTGGGTGTGGCGGCGGATGCAGTCCTTGACGATGTCGACCAGTTCGGCGGCGCGGCGCTTGTGCTCGGGCTCCTCCGTCTCGTCGCGGGCCTTGCGGATGTTGGTGAGGATCGCGTTCTCGTGGCGGTAGCGGTCCGCGATGTGGTCGAGCGCCTCGTCGATCAGGTCGGGGACGGTCTCCATCCAGTCGACCGCGCGGACGTTGCGCCGGGTGGCCTCCAGGGCGCGGCGCAGCGTCTCGGCGTACTGGACGGTGCGGTAGCGGGCCTGCTCGGCGGCGAGCTGGGCGTCGGCGAGGCGGCCGCGCCGGATCAGCACCTCGAGCTTGACCTCGGCGGCGATCTGGGCGGAGGTGACGTCGGTGTCGAGGGCGCCGACCAGGACGTTGACGGCCTCGTCGGTGGTGCGCAGGTAGACGCCGCCGTCGGGGCCGGGCACCTCTTCGATCAGCTTGAAGTCGTAGTCGCGCCGGACGTAGCCGCCGTCCGGGTCGAAGGTGCCGTAGACGGCGCGGAAGCCGCGGTCGACGCTGCCGACGTTGATCAGGGACTCGAGCACCCAGCGGGCGACCCGCTCGTGCTCGGCGGCGGCCCGGCCCGGGTTCTGCGCGGCGATCCGGGGCAGCAGGCGGCCGAGCACTATGTCCCGGTCGGCGCCGGTGTCGAAGTCCATGTTGAGGGTGACGAGGTCGATGGCGGCGAGGCCGACCTCGGCCATGCTGTACGAGCTGTACTCGCCGGCCAGGTTGACCTTCCGGCTGTCGAGGTCGTGCAGCGGCGCGGTGCAGGCCAGCGCCTTGAGCCTGCGGGCGAGGCCCTCGTCGGCGGCGGGTCCGGGCGCGGGCCGGGCGGCTGCGGCGGCGGGCCGGAGCAGCTGGTCTGCGGGCTGGTCTGCGATGGCGGTCACGGTGGACAAGATTAGAGGTTCGCACCGACACATCCGAAACGAGCGCCAATGTGCCGGTTGCGCCCCGCCCGAAGCGGTGTTGAACGTGTTCAATTTTACCTCTAGAGTCGCTTCCGCGCAGGTCGGCGACCGGATCCCGGGCTGCCACTCGACATGGGGGCGTGCGATATGACCGACAACCCGGACAGGATCCGCCGGAGCGTCCGGCGCTGGCTGTGGATCTTCATCGTCTGCCTGGCGCTGAGCGGACTGACCGCCTTCCCGCTGGAGTCGGAGACCCGCTGGGCGGCCGACCTGATCGGCGGCAGCGCGCTCGGCGACCACTTCCCGGCACTGGCCGCCTGGAGCGAACGGGTCCGCGACGGCGTGGCCGACACCAACCAGCGCTACCCGTTCCTGGCGTACGGGACCGACTGGCTGGCCTTTGCCCACCTGGTGATCGCGGTGGCGTTCTGGGGCCCGCTGCGGGACCCGGTGCGCAACGTCTGGGTGATCCGCTGGGCGATGATCGCCTGTGCCGGGGTCATCCCGCTGGCGCTGATCTGCGGCCCGCTCCGCGGCATCCCGCTGTACTGGCGATTCGTCGACATGTCGTTCGGCGTGATCGGTGTGATCCCGCTGCTGATCGTGGACCGCGGGATCCGGCGGCTGGAGTGGGCCCAGGCGGTCCGCACCCGCCCGCTCGACCTGACCGCCTGACCGCCTGACCGCCTGACCGGTCCCCTCCGCCCCCGCTCCGCCCGCCCGGCCCGCCCGCGGACGCCCGGCGCCGGGTGGCGCCGGGTGGCGCCGGGTGGCGCCGGACGGCGGGTGAACAGGGGAGGGCGTGCGCCACGGCGCGCGCCCTCCGGCGTCCGGGCCCGCTGGTACCCCCGCGGAAACGATCAGGCCCTACGATCACCCTCAGGAGCTGCTGGGAGGCGGGAACTGGCGTGGCCGAGACGGTGATCGATCTCAACGCGGACCTCGGTGAGGGGTTCGGGCGGTGGACCCTGACGGACGATGAGGCGCTGCTGTCGGTGGTGACCAGCGCCAACGTCGCCTGCGGCTTCCACGCCGGGGATCCCTCGACCATGCGCCGGGTGTGCGCGCTGGCCGCCGAGCGCGGGGTGCGGATCGGCGCCCAGGTGTCGTACCGCGATCTGGCCGGTTTCGGGCGCCGCGCGATGGACGTGCCGCCGGAGGAACTGGCCGACGAGATCGCGTACCAGATCGGCGCGCTCCAGGTGTTCGCGCGCGCGGCCGGGTCCCGGGTCTCCTACGTCAAACCGCACGGCGCCCTCTACAACCGGGTGGTGCAGGACAACGAGCAGGCCGAGGCCGTGGTCTCCGGCGTCCTGCGGGCGGGGGCGGTCTGCGACGGGCCGCTGCCGGTGCTGGGGCTGCCGGGGTCGCGGCTGCTCGCCGTGGCGGAGGGGGTCGGGCTGCCGGTGGTGGCCGAGGCCTTCGCCGACCGGGCGTACACCTGGGCGGGCACCCTGGTGCCCCGGCGCGACCCGGAGGCCGTGGTGCACGACCCGGAGGCGGTGATCGCGCGGGCGGTGAGCATCGCGCGGGACGGCGAGGTCACGGCGGTCGGCGGCGAACTGGTCGACGTCGAGGCGCGTTCGCTGTGCGTGCACGGGGACACCCCGGGCGCGGCGCAGCTGGCCTGGCGGGTGCGCGGGGCACTGGCCTCGGCCGGGGTGCGGGTGGAGGCGTTCGTCTGATGACCGGTCATCCGGCCGTCCGGCCGGTCGGCGAGGACGCGCTGCTGGTGGAGGTCGGGTCGGCCGAGCAGGTCGCCGCGCTGTACGCCCTGCTGACCGCGCGCCGGGCCGAGCTGCCGCCGATCACGGAGATCGTCCCGGCGGCCCGGACCGTCCTGCTGGACGGCGTCGCCGACCGGACCGCGCTGGCCCGGCTGCTGACGGGCTGGGAGCTCCCCGAACACCCGCCCGCGGAAGGTCCGTCGGTGGAGCTGGCGACCCGCTACGACGGCGCCGACCTGGCGGAGGTCGCCGCCCTGTGGGGGGTGTCGCCCGAGGCGGCGGTCCGGATCCACAGCGAGCCCGAGTACCGGGTGGCGTTCTGCGGTTTCGCCCCCGGCTTCGGCTACCTGACCGGCCTCCCGGAGCGGTGGCAGGTGCCCCGGCGGGCCACCCCGCGCAGCTCCGTCCCGGCGGGCTCGGTCGCCCTGGCCGGGACGTACACCGGCGTGTACCCCCGGTCCTCCCCCGGCGGCTGGCAGTTGCTCGGCCGGACCGACGCCGTGCTGTGGGACCTCGGACGTGAGCCTGCGGCGCTGCTGGCGCCGGGCGTACGGGTGCGCTTCACCCCGGTGGTGGGGCATGGCTGACCGGGCGGCAGCGGCGGCCGGGGCCGGGGCCGGACCGGAGGACGTGCGGGCCGGGGCCGGACTCGAGGTGGTGCGGCCCGGCCCGCTGACCACCGTTCAGGACCTGGGCCGGCGCGGCGTCGCACACCTCGGGGTGCCGCGCGCCGGGGCGCTCGACGAGCCCGCCCTGCGCGCCGCCAACCGGCTGGTCGGCAACCCCGACGGCGCGGCGGCCCTGGAGACCACCCTCGGCGGGGTCGCACTGCGGGCCCTCGCGCCGGTCCTGGTGGCCGTCACCGGGGCGCCGGCACCGGTGACCGTCGACGGACGGCCGGCCGCCTGGGGCACCGCCGTACGGGTCCCGGCCGGCGCGGTGGTCGAGGTCGGCGCGGCCACCCACGGGGTGCGCGGCTACCTGGCGGTCGCGGGCGGCCTCGCGGTACCGCCGGTGCTGGGCAGCCGCTCCGCCGATCTGCTGTCCGGGCTCGGGCCCGCGCCCCTGGCGGCCGGGGACCGGCTGCCGGTCGGCGCGGTGCCCGCCGGGCCGCGCGCCGCGCTGGTGCCGTTGCCCGCTCCCCCGGCCGAACTCGTGCTGCGGCTGCGGCTCGGACCGCACGCCGACTGGTTCAGCGGCGTGGCGGCGCTGGCCCGCGACACCTACCGGGTCGCCGCCGCCAGCAACCGGGTGGCGCTGCGCACCGAGGGCCCGGCCGTCGGCCGCGCCCGGGCCGGCGAACTGCCGAGCGCCGGACTGGTGCTGGGCGCCGTCCAGGTGCCGCCGGACGGCCAGCCGGTGATCTTCCTCGCCGACCACCCCACCACCGGCGGCTACCCCGTGGTCGGGGTGGTCCCGGCCGCCGACCTCCCACCGGCCGCCCAGGCCCGCCCGGGCACCCCGCTGCGCTTCCTGCTCCTGCCCGGCTGACCCGGGCCGGCCGGAACCGCCGGAGCGCTCCCGGCCCCGGGAGACGACGGGGGCGCGCGGGGAGACGCGCGTCCTCGCGGACCGGCCCGGGGCGGCCCGTCAGCAGCGCACCAGCAGGACCGACACCACGGTGCAGGTGGCGGCGGCGGTGTCGTTGGCGGCGGTCGGGTCCGCCGGGGCGGAGGCGGTGCGGGTGGCGGTGGTGGTGACCGGGCCGAGGCCGAGCAGGCCGACCGCGCTGCGGAAGGTCCAGGTGGCGGTGGTGCCGTTGGCGAGCGCCCCCGCCGAGCAGGTGACGGTACGGCCCGCGGTGGTGCATCCCGCGCCGAGGTCGGTGGCGGTGGCGCCGGGCGGCAGGGTCGCCGTGACGGTGGCCGACGTGGCCGCCTGTGGACCGTTGTTGCGGGCGGTCAGGGTGTAGGCGATGGCGCCGGGGAGCAGCGCCGGGGCCTGGGCGGTCAGGCCGATCGCGAGGTCGGCGCGGGGCTGGGTGGGCGGCCGGGGTACGAAGGCCACCCCCGAGGGGAGGCTGCCGACGGCCGTGCTGGTGGTGGCGAGCCCGGTGCCGGTGTCGACCACCCCGAGGCTGTTCCCGCCGGCCGAGGTGACGTACAGGAAGCCGCCGGACGGGCTGACCGCGACCGCGGCGGGGGCCGGCCCCACGGCGATGGTGCCGGTGACGGTGCTGGTGGCGGTGTCGATCACGGACAGGGTGTTGTCCGCGAGGTTGGCGACGTACGCCCGGGTACCGGCCGGGTTGATTGCCACCGCGTGCGGGATCCGGCCGACCGGGACGGTGGCGGTCACCGTGTTGGTGGCGGTGTCGACCACGGACACCGTGGCGGCGTAGGAGTTGGCCACGTACACCCGGGTGCCGGCCGGGTTGACCGCCGCCGCGACCGGGCCGGAGCCGACCCGGACGGTGGCCGTGACCGTACCCGCGCCGGTGTCGACCACCGAGAGGGTGTCGCCGCCCGCGTCGGCCGTGTAGGCGCGGGCGGCGGTGGGTGCGAGGACGACGGCGTTGGGGTTGCGGCCGACCGGGATGGTCGCCGAGACGGTGGCCGTGGCGGTGTCGATCACCGAGACCGAGTCGCCGCCCGCGTTGGCGACGTACGCCCGGGTGCCCGACGTGTCGACGGCGACCCCGCTCGGGAACTGCCCGACCGGGACGGTGGCGGTGACGGCGCCGGCCGCGGTGTCGATCACCGAGACGGTCCCGCTGCGGAGGTTGGCCACATAGGCCCTGGTCCCGGCCGGGGCGAGCGCGACGCCGTCGGGGCCGGCGCCCACCGGGACGGTGCCGATCACCCCGTGGGTGGTCGCGTCGACCACCGAGACCGTGTCGTCGTCGGTGTTGACCACGTAGGCCCGGTCGGTGAGGGCGGTGACGGCGTGCGCGGTCCCGGTGCCGGGACCGGCCACCGCCAGTAAGCCGACGGCGGCGGCGACCAGGGCCGACCACCCGGCACGGGGGCGGACGGCGCGGGGGCGAGGGCGCGACATGCGGTACTCCTTCTCGACGGCATCGCACGGGTCACGGCGGGACCGTTCGGCGCGGGCGTCCGACGGACCGGGCGGGGGCGGCCCGGCACCGTCGGGCACGCATGGACGGCCGTACGCGGACAGCCGCACGTGGGCGGGCGTACTGGACGGGCGTGCGGAGGCAGGCGTGCGGAAGCAGAGGTGCAGTGAACAAAGGGGTGCAGTGAGCAAGGGGTGGAGGGGCGGAGACACCGGAGCGGAGGTGCGGGAACGGGCGTGCGGAAGCGGCCGTGCGCCGGGCGATGAGCGGACTCACACCCCGGCGCGGTCGCGACGAGTAGCAACCTAGAGGCGCTGAGTGATCGGCACAAGAGCGGGTCCCGGGTGCCACCGGTCCGGGTGGCATGCGACCGATCGGCCGTCAGGGGGTTTACCTGGGCGGGGAGTTCACTGCGCCAGGTACCCGCCGTCCACCGGAAGCACCACACCGGTGACGAACGAAGCCTCGTCCGAGGCCAGGAACAGGATCGCCCGGGCCACCTCCACAGGCTCGCCCAGCCTGCCGAGCGGGTGCTGCCGCACGATGGCGTCCAGGTACTCCTGACCGCCGGGCTCCTGCGGCAGCCGGCGGACCCGGTCGGTCCTGATGGTGCCGGGGGCGACCGCGTTGACCCGGATGCCGCTGCCCGCCCACTCCACCGCGAGGTGCTTGGTCAGCCCGGAGGCGACGAACTTGGCCGGTCCGTAGGCCGCTTGGCCGGACTGGCCGGCCAGGCCGGAGATGGAGGAGAGGCAGACGATCGAGCCGCGGCCGGCCGGCGCCATGTGCTCGATCGCGTACTTGCAGGTGAGGAACATCCCGCGGCCGTCGACGGCCATCACCCGGTCCCAGTCCTCGGGGGTGGCGTCCAGGACGTTCTGCAGCGGGAGGATCCCGGCGTTGGCGACCAGCACGTCGATGCCGCCGTATCCGCCCACCGCCTCCTCGACCATCCGCCGGGCGTCGGCCGGGACCGACACGTCGCCGACCACCGCGCGGACCTCCGCGCCGCCGGCCGCCAGCCCGGCGCGGAGCTTCTCCAGCGCCGTCGCGTCGATGTCGGTGACCACCAGCCGGGCGCCCTCGGCGGCGAACAGTTCGGCGGTCGCCCGGCCGATGCCCAGCGCGGCACCCGTCACCACCGCGGACCTGCCCGCCAGCCGTCCGCCCGTCGATCCCGTCATCCGCCCGCTCCCGTCCGTGGATCCGGCCCGTCCGGGCCTCTGCGGGCCCGCCCGGCCCCTCCGGACCAGGGTGGCCCGGCCGGCCGCCGGGACGCCGAAGGCGCGACGGCCGGATCGCCACCGGGACCGAACCTCCCGGTCAACTGCCCGGTCCGTACGGAATCTTGATCAGCGCGCAAGTTCCCGGCCATCTCGGCGGATTATCGTCACAACCCGCGCCGCAGGGTGCCCGGCGCCGTCCACCGCGTCCCGCCCGGGTGCCGGAGCGGCCACGGCCACCGCGACGAGGAGCTCGACCGAAGATGCGCAACCGCCGACCGACCGCCCCGGCCGGTGCCCGGTGATCGACTGGTTCCACGGGGCCGTGCTCGGCCTGGTCCAGGGACTCACCGAGTTCCTGCCGATCTCCTCCAGCGCCCACCTGCGGGTCTTCTCGGCGCTGCTCGGCTGGGACGACCCGGGGGCCGCGTTCACCGCGGTCACCCAGCTCGGCACCGAGTCGGCGGTGCTGATCTACTTCCGCCGGGACATCGCCGCCATCGTCTCCACCTGGGCCCGTTCACTGGTCCGGCCCGCGCTGCGGCAGGATCCGAACGCCAGGCTCGGCTGGTTCGTGATCGTGGGGACGCTGCCGATCGGCCTGCTCGGCGCGGCGTTCCAGAACACCATCGAGTCCTCGCTGCGCGACCTGCGGGTGATCGGCACCACCCTGATCGTGTTCGGACTGATCCTGGCCGTCGCCGACCGCAGCCGCGCCGTCCGGCACGCCCGCCCGATCAGCGCCCTCACCCTGCCGCACGCCATCGGCTACGGCCTCGCCCAGTCGCTGGCGCTGATCCCCGGGGTGTCCCGGTCCGGCGGCACCATCAGCGCCGGACTGCTGCTCGGCTACAGCCGCGAGGCCGCCGCCCGGTACTCGTTCCTGCTGGCCGTACCCGCGGTGCTGGCCTCCGGGACGCTCGAGCTGTTCAAGATCGGCGAAGGCCCGGCGCCCGCCTGGGGCCCGACCCTGCTGGCCACCGCCATCGCCTTCGCGGTCGGCTACGCGGCCATCGCCTGGTTCCTGAAGTACATCTCCCACCACAGCTTCATGCCGTTCGTGGTCTACCGGGTCGCGCTCGGCGTGGTGCTGATCGCCCTGGTCTCCACCGGGTACCTGGACCCGGACGCCGGTACCACCGGCTAGGCCGGGTCCGCCCCTTCGCCTCGGGCGCCCGCCGCCGCGCGTCCTTCCGCAGCCTTCGGCCGGAAGGTGCCCCCACCTCGACCCACCGGCGAGCCGCCCGGGCCCGGTCCGGTACCGGGGCGCTTCGCCGTCACGCCCAGCCGGGCGCCTGGGGATACGTCCCGGCCGAAGGCAGGGGGAACCGTGCGCCGACCCGATGCGAACGGTCGGACAGCCCGGGCACCCGGCCCGCGACCGACCCGGCACCCCGCGCGCCGCCCGTCGGCCCTCGGCCCTCGGCCGCGGCCGGATCGGCGGGAGCGCGCCGCTCCCGCCCCCGGCGGCCTGCCGCAGCTCAGCCGCGAGCGGATCCGCGGCGCCGCACGTACCAGCCGGCCGCCGCCACCAGCACCACCGCGACCACACCGATCACCAGGGTGGCGACCCCGGCGGAGCCCTGCTTCTCGCTCTGCGCCTCGGCGGTCGGCGACGCCTGGACGGGCGCCGGCGCGGGGCCGGAAGCGGTGGCACCGGCCGCGTCCGGGCTCGGCGTCGCGGCGGCCGGCGTCGCAGCCGGCGTCGAGGGGCCCGGGGCCGGGGCGGCCGGCTGCGCGACGGCGCCCGGCGCGGCGGCGGTCAGCTTCAGCACCGGCGCGGGGTGGGCGGGCTTCGCGCCGCCCTGCGGGAGCTCGATCCAGCGGTCGACCTGGCCGTCGGTGTACGTCACCAGCGACTTGAAGGCCAGCTCCGCGGCGTCGGGCAGCTGCCGGACCTTGATCTTGTACTCGGCGTCGGCGCCGGGAGCCAGCGCGGGGCCCGCCACCGCGTAGCCGTCCTCGGTCGGGCTCAGGGTCCAGCCACTCGGGCCGTCCGCGAGGCTCACGTCGCCGGGCATCAGGCCGGACGGGAGCACCACCCGGACCTCCTTGATCCCCGCCGACGGCGACTCGCCCTCCGCGTCGAAGGCGACCACGGCGCCGACCGCGAGGGCCTGCGGGGTCGGCGACTCGACCTCGACGTGCGCCGACGCGGGACCGGCCAGGGCCAGGGAGCCCAGCAGGACGGCGGTCGGCAGGGCAGCGCGGGCGAGCAGGCGGGAACGGTTCATGTCCGGAACTCTCCAGGTCGGGGCCGACGGGGCAGCTCCATGATGCCCGACCGGCCGGCGCCGGCCGGCATCTCCGGGACGCCGTCGCCGGAACCGCCGTCTCCCCCACCGTCCGATCGCCGTCCGACCAGCCGTCCACTCGCTGTCCCACCGCGGTCCGATCGGGCCTCCGGCCGGACCGGGCCGGACCGGACCAGGCCGTATCAGGACCAGGCCGTATCGGGTCGGCGGCCCGTCAGGCAGGCCCCGGGGCCGCGGCCGTCGGGCCGGATCGGGTCAGGTCGGGTCAGGTCAAGTGAGGTCGCGGGCCGTCAGCCGGCCGCGCACGGCGGCGTGCACCTCGGCCTCCTCGGCCGGATCCGCGGCGAGCCGCCGCAGCCGCTCCAGCACCCGGACGTCCCCGGTGGTGGTGACATGACGGGCCGCCAGCTCGCGGGTGGCCTCCTCGCAGTCCCACAGGCACTCGACCGCGGGGCCCTCGCCGAAGTGCGCGTCGGTGACCGCGAGCGCCCGGGCGGCCCGGCCCCGCAGCTCGGAGGAGACGGCCTCACCGTAGACGTGGCGCAGCGCGGGGACGGCGCCGGCGGCGGCCAGCCGCCCCGCACCGTCGACCAGCGAGGCGAGTCCGGTGCCGGTGACCCCGCGCACCGAGATCCAGCGGCGCAGCGCGGCGACCACCAGCGGGCCGTCGGCGGCCTCGCCGGCGTCGGCGAGCAACTGGCAGGCGGCCTCGCCGAGGGCGCTGTCCGCGCCGCCGGTGGCCGGGTCGGCCCAGCGGCGGGCGTGGGCGAGCGCCTCGGGCCCGCGCATCCGGCCGAGCACCTCCAGGGCGGCCGCGACCACCCGCTGGTCGACGTCGGCGGCGGCGGCCTCGATCAGTTCGGCGGCGGCCGGGTCGCGCTGCTCGACGAGGTGGCGCAGGACGGCGGTGCGGGCGCCGGGTCCGCCGGTGCGGGCGGCGGCCAGCAGGGCCGGGCGGTCCTCGGGGCGCACCACGGCGGTCAGGCAGCGGGCCGCGGCGGCGGCGCGGCGGGCGGGCGCCTCGGGGTCGTCGCCGACGGGGTCGGCCTGGTCGGCCCAGGCGAGCACGTCGGCGGTGCTCCAGCCCGGGGTGACCTGGCCGCGGCGCATCTGGCGCTGCCACAGGTCGAACGGGGACTGCTCGCTCGCGGTGGCGATCCGGGGGTGGTGGGCGGCCCACAGCCGCCAGGGCCGGGGTTCGTACGCGGCGCGGACGGCGGCCCTCAGCAGGGCGTCGCCCTCGGGGCCGTCGGGGAATCTGCGCAGCACGGAGGGGGCGAGGGCGAGCAGTGAGCGGTCGTCGTCGCGCAGCGCGAGCTCGTCGAGCGCCCAGGCCCAGTTGACGCCGACGGCGACGTAGCCGCGCAGCAGGTCAAGGGCGTCCCGGCGGCCGTAGGCGGCGAGGTGGCCGAGGACCGCGAGGGCGAGGCCGGTGCGGGCGTCGTCCCGGTCGATGCCGTCCTCGACGGAGTGCAGGTGCAGCTCGACGCCGGTGAGCGGCGCCTCCAGCTCCATGTAGAGGCGCGCGTAGTAGAGGGAGCGGTTCTCGATCTGCCAGTCGGCGCGGGGGTCCTCGGTGACGCACTGCTCGAGGGCGGCGATCGCCTCGTCGCGGTCGGCGGCCAGGGCATGCAGTTGCCCGTCACCGCGGCCTCGCTGGAGGAGGCCGAGGAGGCTGGCACTGGGCGCTATCACTGGCTCGAACATGAGGTCAGCATCCGTTGCGGCGGTCGTCGAGGCAACGGGATTTCCGTCGCCGGGGTCGGTTGGTCCTGCTCAGGCGCCCGGGCGCCGGAATCACCGAAGGCTACCGCCTGGGGGGCGCATCCGCACACAGGGCGACTCAAAACGGCCAGGCCCGGGCGGGTCCGGGCCCGTTCCGACCGGTGCCGCGCGGCGGGCGGCGGCGGGTCCGCCGCGGGCCGGTGCCCGGGCCCGGGGCCGCCCGCCCGGCGGCCCCGCCGCCCCTCACCCGGCGTGCCCGGACGGGGACGCTTCGTGCCGGTACCGTCCGCGCCGGACCGGGCCGGCGGACCACCGGTCCGGGTCAGACCGCCAGGCGCCGTTCGGGCAGCACGGCGTCGATCTCGGCCCGCAATTCGGCCACCTCGGGCAGACCCTGGTAGCGGCCGGCCAGCCGGTACATCTCGCGCAGCCGGTCCCAGGTGCGCAGTGAGGAGGTCTGGTTGATCGCCGCCAGCGCCAGCTTCGCCTGGACCAGGGCCGCGTCCGGTTCGCCGGAGATCCAGTACACCGAGGCCAGGGTGATCCGGTCGAGCAGCGCGGAGCGCTCCCGGCCGGAGCCGGCCCGCAGGTCGATGGCGCGGCGGGCGTGCACCTCGGCCAGCCGCGCCGCGCCGGGGTCGTGCTCGGCGAGGGTCCGGTACACCAGGGCCTGCATGCCGTGCAGTTCGGCCTCGTCGAACAGCTGCATCCAGCTCGGCGGCGCCTCCTGGGGTTCCTGGACGAACAGGTCCTCGGCCTCGCCGAGCACCCGCCGGGTCGCCTCCGCCCGGCCGAGCGAGGCCTGCGCCCACGCCTCCACGGTGTGCAGCATGGCGCGGGTCCGGGGCTGCGCCCGCTCCCCGGTACTGGCCCGGGCGAGCTGCATCAGCTCCAGGGCGTCGTCGGCCCGGCCGAGGTGGAGCATCTGGCGGGCCGCCCGGGAGATCGCCTCGCCGGCCCGGGGGCGGTCGTCGGCCTCCTTGGCCGCCTGCGCGGCGATCACGAAGTAGCGCTGGGCGGTGGGTTCCAGGCCCACGTCGTGGGACATCCAGCCGGCCAGGACGGCCAGGTTGGCGGCCACCGTCCAGAGTCTGCGCTCCAGTACGGGGTGGTGCCGGTGGGTCAGCAGGCCGCCGACCTCGTTCAGCTGGCCGACCACGGCCTTGCGCTGGAGTCCGCCGCCGCGGGAGGCGTCCCAGGCCCGGAACACCTCGACGGAGCGTTCGAGCGCGGTCACCTCCTCGGCGCCGACCGGGCCGGCGTCGTACACGTCGACCACCGGCCGCGGGCCGGCCTGGGTGAGCACCCGCCGGGGGCCCGGCCGGTCGGCCGCGTACGCCACCTCGCCGCTGTTGAGCCAGTCGTGAAGGTTGTCTGCGATGGCTGCGCCTGCCGCGAGCGCGGCGCCCGCGCCCACCAGACCGCGTCGGTTCAGCATGAGGTCCATTCCCGTGAACTCGGTGAGGACCGCAGCCGTCCGATCCGGCTCCCAGGCTCGTTCCGACGCGGCAGTCGAGCCCGACCTGGTGGGCCGGTGTCGTTCCAGACCTAAGTCCTCAGTGGTGACGACACGACCGAGCCGCTCCGTGAACACGGCGGCCAGCACCCTGGGCACCGGATCGCGGGGGATCTCCCCCTGCTCGATCCAGCGCCGCACCCGCGAGGTGTCGGTGGACAGCTGCTGCTGTCCCATCGCCGCACCGCGCCGGTTGACCAGCCTCGCCAGTTCGCCCTTGGACCATCCGGTCAGGGCGAAGAGGTCGGCCAGTCGGCTGTTCGGCCCCTTGCTCACGTGAAGCCCCCAGGTTCCTCGGCTGATTTCGACACTAATGGCTCTGTCATGTGCCACGCGACCATTCGCCAGGCTTCGCCAGGGTCCGCCACATGGTGTACCAGTGGTGATCGGGTGTCAGGTAGGAGTGCGCCACCTCGACCTCGCGTCGAGGGGCCCGGGATCCGGGCCGGGACTGCACCGACGGGCCGTCAACACCCGTGCGGGGGCATCGTCCCAAGGGGTGGCGCGGCCGGGTGGCGCGGGGGCGTCGGGCACGGCACGGCAGATCGGGACGGCCGCATTTCCCCAGGGTGCGGCAGGCCCGGACAGGCCGGCTCCGCGCCCGACGCCCGCACTCCACCCCGGCCGGCCCCCGGCGGAACCAGGAACCGCCGGGACGTCCACCGCCGTCGGCCAGGAAGGGACCCTCACCAGCCCATGTACTCCTCCGCCAGCACCGGCGCCCGCCCGTCGAATCCCACCCAACTCGACGGCGGCGCACCGCGTCACCCCGCCGGCCAGCCCCGTCCCGGGCTGCGGCCGCCCACGGCTGCCGGCGGCCGGCCGGCTCCCCGCGGCGGCGAGCTGCGCGATCCCCGCGCGCTCGGCGGCCGCACCGCGCTGCTGCCGCGGCAGGCCGAGCCGGTCGGCCACCGGGCCGCCGCCGGACGGCTGCTGAACTCCCGCACCCCCGAGGGCTTCGTCGACCGGGTCGACCCCGCCGCGCTGCAGACCCCGGCCGTGCGCGCCGCGCTCGCCAACATCTCGCGGATATGTCCCGCCTTCCTCCCCCGCCAGGTGCTCCGGGAGGGCAGCCGCCACATCCTCGTCGCCGGCACCATCGGCCGCGCCCCCGTGGTCGCCAAGTGCCTGGCCCCACAGGCGCTGCGCGGCCCGCAGAGCGAGCAGCTGGTGGAGCGCTTCCACCACGAGATCGCGGTCTACCGGGCCTTCGTCCGGCACCGCCCGCCGGTCCGGCTGCCCCGGCTGGTCGCCGCCGACCAGGACCGCTGCGTGCTGGTCCTGGAGCGGGTCCCCGGCCGCCCGGCCGCCCGGGAGCGGCACCCGGTCAACGCGCCCACCCCGGGCGAGGTCAGGGCCGTGCTCGGCGCGGTGCGCACGCTCAACCTGTGGCGGCCGCCCACCGACGTGTTCGGCAAGCCGCTCGACTACCAGCTCGAGGTGGCCCGCTACCACTCGGTCGGCCAGCTCACCGACCGCGACGCGGGCGACCTGCGGCAGCTGCTGCACGGCCTGGCGCACGTCCCCTGGCAGCTGTGCCACGGCGACGCGCTGCTCGGCAACCTGCTGCTGGCCCCGTCCGGGCCGGTGCTGGTCGACTGGGAGGAGGCCGGCTGGTACCTGCCCGGGTACGACCTCGCGGTGCTCTGGAGCGTGCTCTCCGGGGACTCCGCGGCCCGCCGCCAGATCAGCCAACTCGCCCAGTCCGGCGGCACCCTGGCCCGGGACGCGTTCCTGGTCAACCTGGTCACGGTGCTGATGCGGGAGATCCGGCTGCACGACGTGCCGGGCGCCGGCGAGGAGCAGCGGATCATGATCCGCCGGCTGTACGACGACGCGGCGCTGGCCCGGCGCGCGGTCCGCGCGGCCGTCGGCACCCGCTGACGGACCGGCCCGCCGCACCGCGGCGGGCCGCAGCCGGTCGGGACCGGTCGGGAGACCTAGGGACCGGCGGTCACCGGGCCGGGCGGTCGAGGGCCGCCCGGCCGATCGCGTCGAGCACCAGCTCGTCCGCCGGGAAGTAGGTGCGGCCGCCGAGGACGTCCCGCAGGTAGCGCTCCAGCGGGTGACGCCGACTCAGGCCGGGGTTCCCGGTGAGCGAGACCGCCTGCTGGACGGCGGTGGTGACGGCCCGGTTGACCAGCAGTTGGGCCGCGCCGGTCCGGGCGACCGCCTCGGGCTCGTTGCGGTCGATCCCGGCGGCCAGGCCGTGCACGAGCTCCTCGGCGCCGATCAGGGCGGCCGCGATCTCGCCGAGCGCGGTCCGGTACCGCGGCAGAGTGGCCAGCGGTTCGGTGAGATTGGCCGGAGTGCGCTGCTGGAGGAACCTCACCAGCCACTCCTGCGCCGCCCGCGCCACCCCGAGCTGCACGGCGCACAGCGCCAGGTCGTGCCAGGCCCGGGTGGTCCCTTCGGCCGCCTGCTCCGCCGCGGGGGCTGCGCCGGGGACGGTCAGCCGCAGCGCGCCCTCGGGTGCCACCCGGACGCCGTCCAGGACCACGTCGTGGCCGGCGCTGGCCCGCAGTCCGAGCTGGTCCCAGGTCGGGTCGATCTCGACGCCTTCGCTGTCGCCGCGCACCAGGAAGGCGCCGACCCGCGGCACGTCCTCCTCGGTCCGGGCCCAGACCGCCATCCAGGCGAGCGCCTCGGCGCCCGCGCAGTCCGACTTACGGCCCGTCAGCCGCCAGGCCTCGCCGTCCCATCGGGCGACGGTGCCGGGCAGCGGGCCGGCCCCGGCGGGCTCCGCGCGCAGCGTGTTGACCAGGGCCGGTCCGCGCCGGGACTCCGTCAGGAAGCGCCGGTAGCCGGCCGTGGGCCAGGCCCCGGTCCTGGCCTGCTCGGCGTGCTGGAGCAGGGTGAAGGCGGTGAGCACGGCGACCGAGGCGTCCCCCCGGCCGAGCCGGGCGAGCACCCGGACGGTGTCCAGCAGCGTGCCGCCGGGGCCGCCGAAGCGCCGGCCGACGGTCAGGGTGAGCAGTCCGGCCTCGTGCACGGCCTCGATCCCCTGGTAGGGGAAGGTGCCGTCGCGGTCGTGCTCCTCGGCCCGGGCGGCCAGCAGGTCCACCACCCGGGGCAGCCGGCCCAGTGCCTCGGTGACGGCGGTGCGGTCCTCGGCGGTGGGGCCGGCGGTCTGGGTCATCAGCGGGTGCCTCCGGGCGGCAGCGTGGGATGCGGCATGGTGCGGGTGGCACGCGGACGGGCGTGCGCCGACGGGATGCGGCACCCCGGGCCCCGGGGCGGGGAGTGGACGGCCGACCGGCCGACCGGGTGCCGGCGGCGGAGCGTTCGGCTCCGCCTCAGCGGCCCGGACACGACGCGCCGGCGGTGCGCCGCAGGTCGAGATGCCTGCGACGGGTCAGCAGCGGGAGGCGACGTGACATGGTCGTGACTGTACGAAGGGCTGATCGATACCGTCAAGCCAGGTCGGGGCGGTCGCCGGGCCCGGCGGGCCCGGGCGGTCCGGCCCGGCTCGGGGACCCGGTTCAGCCCTGCTTGAACATGTCGGCCGGCAGCGGCTTGAGCAGCTGGTAGAGGTCGTCCGAAATCGGCCGGTCCCAGGAGGCGATGGTGACCTGGACGCCGTCGTTGCGGCCGAACTGGGAGCAGAACACCCGCTCCTCGGAGACCTTGACCTTCTTCACGATCAGCAGGTCGTCGCCGAGCATGACCGGGAAGTCCTCGGCCGAGACCAGGTCGACCGGCTCCTCGTGCTCCAGCGCCGCCAGCAGCTGGCGGACCTCGAACGGGACGCCGTCCTCGGACTCGCGGGCCGGGGAGGTCTCCGGCAGGTTGCCGATGAACATCGCGGGGCCTCTGCCGCCGAGCAGGTCGTACCGGAGGAAGATCCCCTGGCAGGAGCCGTCCGTGCCGGTCATCACCATGGCCCCGAAGTGGCCGGGCCAGTCGCCCGGGTCCATCGCGAGCACGTCGAAGTCCGGGCCGGCGGGCGAGCCGGAGCGACGGCGGAGAAATGACATGACACCATCGTACGTGCCCGCGACCGGCCCACCTGCGACCGGGGGGTGATCAGGCCGAGATCTACGCTCAGGGACCAATGTTGACTCTGAGCAACCGTCCGGGCTACGTTCGGTTCAGCACGACAGCCGCTGTGGGCTCGGTCCACCGGGGGGCGGCTTGTCCCAGCGCGCCTTTTTGCGCGTCCCTTCGCTGTGTGCATCGTCGTGCGGACCACCTGCTCGGCCAGCTACATCTGCCCCACTCCACCGGAGTCGGCCACGGAACCCCCGACCGGCACCGGCGAACACAACTCCACAGACCAGGTTCGCGGGGCCCCGGCCTGTCGCATCCGCGGACCTTGCCCGGGACACCGCCGCGTGGGGGCGTGCGGATCCCGGGCGAGGCACCGACTTCCGAGTAGCTCTCGGCGGGCGGGGCCGTCCTCCCGGCGACTGCCGGCCCTCTGGTGGGGCCGGGACCGGCAACGCACCTCGGTGCGGTTGGGGAACACACACGGGAGGAGTTCGTCATCGGCGCCGATGACGGGCAACACAGCGGGCGCCGTGCCATTACCGCGTGGGGGCGGTGGGCACGGCGTCTGCCTGCTCTTACTGTGATCCGATGCTTGTCGAACAGTCAACAAGAACCGGTCCATCAGAATTCATTTGTGACCTCCCCGGACCCCGAACCGACACCGACGGTTCAGTCGGGTGCAGCGGACGGCACCCCGGGGGCGCAGCAGTGCCGCACCCCCGCCGCGGGCACCGGCTCAGGTGAGGTCGAACTCGCCGTCCCGGGCCCCGAGGACGAAGGCCCGCCACTCGGCCGGGGTGAAGATCAGTGCGGGGCCGTCCGGGTCCCGGCCGTCGCGCATCGCGATGTAGCCCTCCACGAAGGCGATCTGGACCTCGCCACCGCCGGGGACGGACCCCTGGCTGCTGGAGAGCCACTCGGCCCCGGTCAGGTCCAGCACCGGCTTGCCGGCCGCCGCCAGGACCCCGGTACCGCTGCTCTCGACACTCGTACTCATGCCGTGCTCCTCCCGATCCGTCCGAAGGGCCCAGCGTAGCCAGGCGGGTGGCGGCCGGCGGGGGATCGTGCGGACTTCCCGACCGGTGCGGGCCATTAACCGGTGATCCGCACCCGCCGGGGTGTCCCGTTGTGCTATGCGGTGACCCGGCGAGTTTCGGCCCCTCGGGCGCGCTCGGCTGCGAGAGTGGTGCTCCGGCGCGATGCCGGGCCCGCCCGGGCCCCCGCGCGCCGCACCCGCGGCGCGCACGCCGTTCCCACGCCACGTGCGCCGTACGAGGACCAGGACGACCAGGCCGCACGACCCAGGGAGCCGCCGATGCACCGCCGGGATGCCGCGAGCGCCGATGTCATCCCCATCTCCGACGCACCGTCCGCGCCGGGCGCGCCGGGCTCGCCTGCCGCACCCGCGGACCCGCGCACGGCCACCGTGCCGCGCCCGTCCCGGCCGACCGGGCTCGGCCGGGTCGGCGTGGTCCTGGTCTCGCACAGCCAGGAACTGGCCCTCGCCGTACGGGCGCTGGCGCTGGACCTGGCCGACAGCGCCGACCCGGCGCCGGTCGCGGCGACCGGCGGCAGCCTCGGCGACGGTCCGGGCACCAGCGCGGTGCTGATCGCGGCGGCCGCCCGCCGGGTCGACCAGGGCCACGGTGTGGCCGTGCTGTGCGACCTCGGCACGGCGGTCTCCACCGTGCTGGCGCTGCTCTCGGAGGCGGACGAGCACGGGCTGCCGTTCCCGGTCCGGTTCGCCGACGCGCCGTTCGTGGAGGGAGCGGTCGCCGCGGTGGTCACCGCGACCGCCGGCGGCGACCTGTCGGCCGTGCTGGACGCCGCCGAGGAGACCTACCGGCAGCGCAAGCTCTGAACCCACCGGGCGCAAACTCTCAGGTGGGAAAGGGCAATTGTGGCGAGAACGCCCACGCCGCAGGGTGCTCCGTCGCTAGCATCGGGCCAGTGCGCGGAGCTGGGGAGGCTCCGCCGATCTGTGGGGGGAGTCCCAGCCATGCGCGTGGTCGTGACCGGCGGGGCAGGATTCATCGGAGCCAACCTGGCCCGGGCGCTGCTGGCCCGTCCGGAAGTGTCCGAGGTCCGGGTGGTGGACAACTTCGTCACCGGTCGGAAGGCCAATCTGGAAGGGGTCGACGTGACCCTGCTCGAAGGCACCATCCTGGACCGCGACCTGCTCGACACCGCTCTGACCGGCGCCGACGCCGTGGTGCACCTGGCCGCGCTGCCGTCGGTGCCACGCTCGATCGCCGATCCACTGGCCAGCCACCACGCCAACGCCACCGGCACCCTGGAGGTGCTGGAGGCCGCCCGCCGGGCCGGCGGGCCGTACGTGGTGGCCGCCTCGTCGTCCTCGGTCTACGGCGCCAACCGGGAGCTGCCCAAGCGCGAGACCATGCGCACCGCCCCGATGAGCCCGTACGCGGTCAGCAAGCTGGCCTCCGAGTCGTACCTGGCGGCCTACCACCACTGTTACGGCCTGGGCGTGCTGCCGCTGCGCTTCTTCAACGTCTTCGGGCCGCTGCAGCCGGCCGGACACGCGTACGCGGCCGTGGTGCCGGCCTTCCTGGACGCGGCGCTGGCCGGACGGCCGCTGACCGTGCACGGGGACGGCGGGCAGAGCCGGGACTTCACCTACGTCGGCACGGTCACCCAGGTGATCACCGAGGCGGTGGTGCGGCGGGTGGTCCACCCGGACCCGGTCAACCTGGCCTTCGGCACCCGGACCAGCCTGCTGGAACTGATCGCCGAACTGGGCTCGGTGCTCGGCGCCGACCTGGCCGCCGAGCACGTCGACCCACGGCCCGGGGACGTGCGCGACTCACAGGCCGACAACGCCCGGCTGCGGGAGCTCTTCCCCGAGGTGGTGCCGGTGCCGCTGCGCGAGGGCCTGGAGCGCACCGCCGCCTGGTTCCGAACGCTCTGACGTCCGCTCAGGCGGGCTGACCGCCGAAGGAGAACACGGCCTCGCCCTTGAACTCGAGGGCGAGGCCGATCCGCCGGGCGGTGTAGGCGTCCAGCTCGGGCAGCGCGTCCCGGGTGAACCAGCCGACCGCCAGCGACTCGTCGTCGTTCACCCGGGCCTCGCCCGAGCGGTAGCGGCAGCGGAAGGTCAGGTCCAGGTACTGCGCCTGGTCGCCGTTCGGGTAGTGGACCATCGGCGAGGTCGAGACCATGGTCAGCGCCTCGGGCTCGACCAGCACACCGGTCTCCTCCAGGACCTCGCGCACCACCCCGTCCGCCGGCTCCTCACCCGGGTCGAGGATGCCGCCGACCAGGGCCCAGCGGCCGTCGTCGGCGCGGCGCCCGAGCAGCAGCCGTCCGTCGTCGTCCAGGACGACGGCGGCGACCCCGGGGAGCCAGAGCGGGCGGGTACCGACGAGGGCACGGAGTTCGGCGAGGAACGCGGGGATGGCCATGGGACGTGAGCCTAGCGGGCGTCGGTCCGCCGCAGCTGCCGTGCCGGGGTGCCCACCACCACGGTGTCGGCGGCCACATCACGGGTGACCACCGCGGCGGCCCCCACGAACGCCCCCCGGCCCACCTTGCGGCCCTGCAGCACCACCGCGTTGCTGCCCACCGTGGTCTCGTCCTCGAGCAGCACCGAACCGGACACGTTGCCCCCCGGATACACCGTCACCCGCTCGCCGAACACGCTGTCGTGGCCGACCGTGGCGTTGTAATGCACCTGGCTGTGGGCGCCGAGCCGGACCCCGCTGGAGACGTACGCGCCGCCCATCACCAGGCAGCCGGGGCCCAGCTCGGTCTCCGGGGCGATCAGCGCCCGCGGGTGGACCAGGGTGGTGGCGGCCCCGCCGAGGCCGTCCAGCAGCGCGGCCAGCCGGCGACGGACCGCGGGGTCGGCGATCCCGACCAGGTAGCGCGCGCCCGCCGGGAGCCGGTCCGGGGAGAGCACCGGCAGGCCGCGGACGGTACCGCCGTGGGCGCGGTCGTCCAGGAAGCCGGCCACCGGCACCCCGGCGGCCAGCGCCGTGTCGAGCGCCTCCCGGCCGACCCCGCCGGCTCCCGCGATCCACAACGACTCGGTCAACACTGCCTCCTGGGCACTCGGGTGGCTCGGGTGGAGAGAGGAAGGGGCCGGGGTCCGCGGTACGGACCCCGGCCCCCGGGTACTGCACGGACCGCACGGTAGCCGGTTCAGCCCCTCAGGAGGCTTCCTCGACCGCCACCACCGGCTGCCCGGCGAGCCGCGGCCCGGTCGCCTGCCGGGGCAGCACGACCCGCTGGACGGGCAGCTCGGACGGCGCCGGGAAGCCCGGGTTGACCCCGCCGGCCGCGGTGATGCCCTGCGGGCGCAGCAGCTGCTTGGCCGTCAGCGCGAGGATCCGCAGGTCGAGCAGGGCCGAGCGGTTGGCGATGTACCAGAGGTCCAGCTCGATCCGCTCGGGCCAGCTGATCGAGTTGCGGCCGCGGACCTGGGCCCAGCCGGTGAGACCGGGCCGCATGGCGAGCCGGCCGCGCTGGCGGGCCGAGTAGTGGACGACCTGCTCGGGCAGGGTCGGCCGGGGGCCGATGATGCCCATGTCACCGCGGGCCACGTTCCACAGCTGCGGCAACTCGTCCAGACTGGTCTTGCGGAGCAGGGCACCCAGCCGGGTGATCCGGGGGGCGTCCTCCTCCTCGGCGAAACGTTTGTCCCGCATGGTGCGGAACTTGAGGATCGAGAACTCCCTCCCGTCCCGCCCGGTCCGGGTCTGACGGAAGATCACCGGTCCGCCCATGGTGCAGCGGATCAGCAGTGCGATCACCAGGCCGAGCGGGAGCGCGACCGCCCCGGCCAGCGCGGCGACGGCAAGGTCCCCCCCTCGCCGGATTCCTCCCCCAACAGGCATGACTCCCCCAACTTTCGTGGTGCGACGGGTGTGCGGCTCAGCCGACCGACCAGGGCAGACCGCGCGCCCTGGCCACGGCCGCATAGGTCTCCAGCGAGACCCGGGCGACCGCCCGCTGGTCGAACTGCGCCAGGGCACGGCGACGGGCCGCCGTACCCAACTGCTCACGCAGGGCCGGCTCGGTGAGGAGCCGGTCCAGCGCCGTGGTGAGGGCCCCGGCGTCGCCGGGTGGTGCGAGCAGCAGGTGCTCTCCGTCGGTGCCGATCTCCCGGCAGCCGCGGATGTCACTGAGCACCATCGGCAGACCGCTGGCGGCGGCCTCCATGGCGGAGCGGGAGAACCCCTCCCGGTAGGAGGGGAGTACGAAGACGTCCAGGGCGGCGTACAGCTCGGGCATGTCGCTGCGGCTGCCGAGGAACTCGACGCCGCCGGCAGCGGGGTCGTCGCCGAGCGCGTCGGGCTTGTCCGGGTCCTCGGGGCCGATCCAGACGAACCTGGCCTTGCCGGCCAGCGCCCGGGCCGCCTCGGCGTACTCCCGGATGCCCTTCTCGGCGACCCGGCGGCCGACCCCGCCGACCAGCAGTTCGTCCTCGCCGACGCCGAGCGCGGCCCGGATCCGGGCCCGGTCGGCCGGGTCCGCGGTGAAGCGGGACAGGTCGACGCCGTTGCCCACCACCCGGGAGCGCCGGCCGGGGACGGCCCGCGCCAGCGTGGTGCGGTCCTCGCCGTTCTGGTACAGCTCGGCGTGCGAGAAGCGGGCCGCGAAGGCCTCCGCCCCGAGCACGAACGCCCGCTTCGCCAGCGGGTCGTGGGCCTGCGCCCACAGGCCGTGGCAGGTGTTGACCACCACCGGCACCCCGGCCGCCCGGCCCAGCACCCGCCCGAGCACCCCGGTCTTCGGGTTGTGGGTGTGCAGCACGTCGGGCCGGATCCGGCGCAGCACGGCCAGCAGCTCCCGGCCGGCGGCCGCGTCGGCCCGCGGCTCCCAGGAGCGGGTCAGCGCGTGCAGCGGCTCGTGCCGGACGCCGATCGCCTCCAGCTGCGGCACGTACGGACCGGGGGCGCTGATGCCGTAGGTCTCGAAGCCGGCCTCCAGGTCGACCTTGAGCTCGGTGGCCAGCAGCAGCTGCAGGCTCATGTCGACGGTGGTCAGGTGGGCGACCCGCAGCGGCCGCCCGCCGGGGCCGCGCAGCCGCGGGACGGCCGGGACGGCGGGCTCGGCCGGGGCCGGCTCGGATGTGGCCGGTTCGGGCGTGGCGGGCCGGGGCGCGAGGGGCTCCGGTGCGAGGGGCTCAGGCACGGGCGCCCACCGCCTTCGCGGTGGCGACGATCCGGGCGTAGGCCCGCTCCGGGATCAGTCGGCCGTAGAACTTGGCGCGGAAGAAGTCGATCGGGTCGGTCCGGCGGACCGGGACCCGGCAGAACCGGGCCGGGTCGAAGCCGGGCAGGTTGCGCCCGACCTGGCCGGTGGCGGAGGTCCGGAACCGGGCCCGCAGCGCCGCCTCCATGTGCGGGACGGTGACGCCCCAGGTGTACGCGAAGTGCTGCGGCCGGACGCCCAGGTGCTGCTCGACGTCGTCGTTGCAGCCGTCCAGCTCGGCCAGCGTGAGCAGCTCCGGACGGGCGTGGGTGCGGGTGTGGTTGGCGACCGTGCACAGGCCCGAGTCGGTCATCTCCCGCAGCTGCTCCCAGCTGAGGCCGCGGCCGCTCTCGCCCTTGGCGGTGGAGCCCTCCCAGCGCATCTCGCCGCCGACCTGACCGCTGGTCAGATAGACGGTGAAGGGCAGCGCCCGCTCCTTGAGCAGCGGCCAGGCGTTCTGGTGGACGTCCGCGAAGCCGTCGTCGAAGGTGAGGACGGTACTGGGGGTCCGGCGGCCGGCCCGCAGCCGGTCGGTGGCCTCGTCCAGCGAGACCACCCGGCCGGGCGGCAGCTCGGCGAGCAGATCGGCCTGGGCGGTGAAGTCGGCGGTGGTGACGTCGAGTTCGTCGCCGGTGCCGCCGCCGATCCGGTGGTAGATGAGGACCGTGGCGCCCTCCCCCGGGGCCCGGCCCGCGGCCCGCGCGAGCTGCTGCTTGACCTGCGCCCTGATGCCTGCGGCTGCCGCGGGCGCGGCGGTGGTGCCCATCGTTACCCCCTCTGCGGCACCCTCCCCGGTGCCGGCCAGCGGACTCTCGCCCGGCCCCAGCGGACGCTGGAGACCGGCGGGACCCACAGTAGGGGGAAATATGGGGCTGCTGCCCGGGAAATGTGAAAGAAGAGGGTAGGTAGGCCGAAAATCAGGCGGTCCGACCGGGCATGTCCGGATTCTGAACGTTTGCGAACGGACGGCGAACGACCGGTGACCCCGCGGTGCGGCTTCCGCCCCGCAGCGGGCGCCCTTCCGGTGCTACGACGGGGTCCCGCCCGGCGGCCGGAGCCTGGCCAGCACCACCCTGGCCAGCAGCAGCAGCCCGGCCGCCAGGCAGCCGGCCACCGCCATCACCCAGGCCGGACCCCCGCTGTCCGGGACCACCACGGCCACCAGGATGCCGAACGCGACGCACGCCGCCCCGGCGAAGGCCAGCAGCCACTGGTGCTGGCGGTGCACCCGCCCGGTGACGGAGCGGTGACTTCCGGTATCTGCCATGCCATCAACGGTAACCCGACGCCGGAACAGCGGCACAGCGGTCGGAATGCGCCCCGGAACGCGCCCCGAGGACGCCGGAAAGCGCCCCCGCGAAAAGTCGCCGTCCGCCGTACAACCATCCCGGCGCGTCGGTGGTCTCCACTACATTGAGCGATCCAGGAGCCGTCCGTGGCATGGGTTGGGAGTCCCCGCCGCGGACCGGATCAACCCGGGGGCGGAGCCGCCGCGCCCGGGGTCGGAGGCCGGGCTCCGCCTTCCGACGGTACCGCCACGCCGCACCGGCGACCGAGGGGGGAACCGTGCCGCACTCCGAGACCACGACCATCAGCACCCCACCACCCACAGCCGTCACCGCAGCGGCCGCGCCGCGGACGGCCGGCACGGCCGGGCGGAGCGCCGGCGGGCGCGGCAGCTGGCTCAGGTTCTCCCCGGCCCAGCCGCTGTTCCGGGCCCGCGCCGCCCAGCGGCTCGCCGTCCTCGCCTACCACGGCGTGACCGACCCGCGCTCCTTCGGCGCCCAGCTCGACCGGCTCCGGCGGCTGGCGACCCCGGTCTCGCTGACCGCCGTCGAGCAGGCGGTGGCCCAGGGCCGTCCGCTCCCGCCGCGCAGCGTCCTGATCACCTTCGACGACACCGACCGGTCCGTCCTCACCCACGCCCTGCCCGCGCTCGCGGTCCGGCGGATCCCCGCCGCCGCGTTCGTGATCGCCGAGCTTATCGGCACCGACCAGCCGTTCTGGTGGCACGAGGCGGCGTTCCTGGCGCGCAACGGCGGCCGCTCCCGCCTGGTCCCCACCGGCCGGCCCGCCGAACTGCTGGCCCGGCTCAAGGCCCTGCCCGACCCGGACCGCCGGCGCAGCCTGCACGAACTGCGGGTCAGCGCCCACCGCCGGCCGCCCCGCCAGGAGCAGCTCACCCCCGAGGACCTGCGCGCCCTGCAGGCCGACGGCGTCTCGATCGGCAACCACACCCTCGGCCACCCCTCGCTCGGGCGCTGCGACGACGCGACCGTGCACTCCGAGATCGCCGGCGCCCACCTGGCGCTCGGCAAGTGGCTCGGCGAGCCGCCCACCGCCTTCGCCTACCCGGACGGGGGGTACGACCCGCGGGCCGATGCGGTCCTGCGGCAGCTCGGGTACCGCCTCGGCTTCCTCTCCGACCACCGCCTCGGCCCCCGGCTGCCCGCCCACCCGCTGCGGATCAGCCGCCTCCAGGTCGACTCCACCACCGGCACCCGCAGATTCGACACCATCCTCTCGGGGCTCGAACCGGCACTCCAGCGCTGGCGCGGCGTGGCCGTCTGAGGCGGCCGACCGGGGGCGCGGGGAACTGCGCGAAACGGGAGCCACGCCGGGCAGCGTCGGGCCACCGTCGGCCGGTACAGGTCTGCCCCTGCCGCCGCTCGCGCAGTTCCCCGCGCCCCCCAAAAGCAACACCCGCCCGGGGGGCACCCGCGCCCCCAAGAGCAACACCCCCGGGGGGCACCGGTAGGGGGCGGGAGGCACACGGGGCAGCGTCGGGCCACCGTCGGCCGGTACAGGTCTGCTCCTGCCGCCGCTCGCGCAGTTCCCCGCGCCCCCAGGAGCAGCACCCCCCCGGGGGGGCACCCGTGCTCCCAAGAGCAACACCCGCCGGGGGGCACCGGTAGGAGCGAGAGGCGTCTCCCCTACGGGGTGAGGAGGCGGGTGCGGAGGGTGGCGATCATGGCGGGGTCGGCGTCGAGGTGGTCGGTGGCGTAGGTGGTGGTGGAGCCGTAGGTGGTGGTGAGGTCGGCGAGGAAGGTGGTCATGATGGCGGCGGGGGCGCGGCCGTAGTCGGGCCAGCTGAGGGTGGCGCCGGGGTTGCGGGTGTGCCAGTCGGCGACGAACCGGTCGGTGGCGAGGCCGGTCAGCGCGAAATCGGCGGTGATCTGGTCCTCGTCGACGCCGAGCAGGGTGAGCACCAGCGCAGCGACGATCCCGGTCCGGTCCTTGCCCGCCGCGCAGTGGAAGACCAGCGGCCGGTCCGCCGCCGCGATGATCCGCAGCACCTCGGCGAGCTCCGCCGTCCCGTCGGCGGCGACCTCGGCGAACTTGCCCGCCAGGAACGGCACGGTGTCGGTCTCCGGGCCGAGCGAGGCCTGGTCGTACGGGCGGTGCTCGATGCTGAGGTTGTGGTAGCTCAGGCCGGGGAGGTCGGGGACGCGGCCGGACCGTTCGATCTCCCACGGGTACCGCAGGTCGATGACGGTCCCCACGCCGAGCGCCGTGAACCGGGCGAGGTCGTCGCCGGCCAGCTTGCCGAGCGAGTCGGAGCGGTAGAGCAGCCGGTCACGGACCGTCCGGCCGTCGTCGGTGCGGTAGCCGCCGAGGTCCCGGAAGTTGTGCAGGCGCTCGAAGGGCAGGTGTCGTTCGAAGGGCGGGTGTCGTTCGGTCACGCCCGGATCGTAGGCCGACGGGCCGTCAGGCGGAAGCGGCGGTGGCCGTCAGCAGCCGGCCCTCGGGGTAGTGGGCGGCCGCGGGCGGCAGCGCCTCGGTGCGGCCGCTGCGCAGGACGGTGAGCCGGCCGCCGCCCGGGACGGCGGTGTGCTCGCCGATCCGCCGCAGGGCCTGGGCGGCCACGGCGTCGGCGGAGCCGTACAGGGTGAGGCCGTCGGCCGCGGTGGGGGCGACGGCGGCGCGGATGGTCTCGCCGACCAGCTCGTAGTGGGTGCAGCCGAGCACGATGGCCGAGGTGCCGGCGGGGGTGCGGGCGGCCGCGTCGGCGACGGCGGCGGCGATGGCGGTGTCGTCGCCGCGTTCGACGGCGTCGGCGAGCCCGGGGCAGGCCACCTCGGTGACGTCGGCGCCGGCCGCGAACTCGGCGATCAGGCCGCGCTGGTAGGGGCTGCCGGTGGTGGCGGGGGTGGCCCAGATGGCGACCCGGCCGCCGCCGGCGGCGGCCGGCTTGATCGCGGGGACGGTCCCGATCACCGGGAGTCCCGGCTCGAGCTCGGCCCGCAGCAGGGCGAGGCCGTGCACGGAGGCGGTGTTGCAGGCGACAACCAGGGCGTCGGGGCGGTGCTCGGCGGCGGCCCGGGCGCAGGCGAGCGCGTGTTCGGCGATGTCCTCGGGGGTGCGGGGGCCCCAGGGCATGCCGTCGGGGTCGTTGGAGAGCACCAGGTCGGCGTCGGGGCGCAGCCGGCGCAGGGCCGCCGCGGCCGGGAGCAGTCCGATTCCGGAGTCCACCAGTGCGATCTTCACGAGGCACGACTCTACTTGACCGGGCCGGGCGGCCCGAGCTGCGGCAGACTGCCGGGATGACGGTGCTGCTGTGGGTCCCGGTGGTGTCCCTGCTGGCGTGGGTCTGGCTGACCTGCTGCCACGGTCTGTTCTGGCGGACCGACCAGCGCCTGCCGCGGCGGCTCGACGGTCCCGAGCTGCCCGGGCGGCCCGGGCCGCCGCGGTGGCCGTCGGTGGCGGTGGTGGTCCCCGCCCGGGACGAGGCAGAGGTGCTGCCGCTCTCCCTGCCGGGTCTGCTGGCGCAGCGGTATCCGGGCGAGGCGCGGGTGATCGTGGTGGACGACCACAGTGCGGACGGCACCGGCGCGCTCGCCCGGGAGCTGGGCGCGGCCGGCGGTCTGCCGCTGACGGTGACCGTCCCTCCCCCGCTGCCGGACGGCTGGACCGGCAAGCTGTGGGCGCTGCGGCACGGGGTGGAGCTGGCCGGTCCGGTGGAGTACCTGCTGCTCACCGATGCGGACATCGCGCACGGGCCGGGTTCGCTGGCGGAGCTGGTGGCGGCGGCGGAGGCGGACGGGCGGGACCTGGTGTCGCAGATGGCGCGGCTGCGGGTGGTGACCGGCTGGGAGCGGCTGATCGTGCCGGCCTTCGTGTACTTCTTCGCCCAGCTGTACCCGTTCCGGTGGAGCAACCGGCCCGGGGCGCGGACGGCGGCCGCGGCGGGCGGCTGTTCGCTGGTGCGGCGGGCGGCGCTGGAGCGGGCGGGCGGGGTGGCGGCGATCCGCGGCGCGGTGATCGACGACGTTTCGATGGCGCGGGCGGTGAAGCGGACCGGCGGGCGGATCTGGCTGGGGCTGGCGGAGCGGGTGGACAGTGTGCGGCCGTACCCACGGCTGGGGCAGCTGTGGCGGATGGTCTCGCGCAGCGCGTACGCGCAGCTGCGGCACTCGCCGCTGCTGCTGCTCGGCACGGTGCTGGGCCTGGCGCTGGTCTACCTGGTGCCGCCGGCCGCGACGGTGGCCGGGCTGCTGGGCGGGCGCCCGGCGGTGGCGGCGGCGGGCGCGGCGGCCTGGGCGCTGATGGCGGGGACCTTCGTGCCGATGCTGCGGTACTACCGGCTGCCGGTGGCGGGTGCGGTGCTGCTGCCGTTCACCGCGGCGCTGTACCTGCTGATGACGGTGGACTCCGCGGTCCAGCACTGGCGCGGGCGCGGGGCCGCGTGGAAGGGCCGGACGTACTCGCGGCCGCAGGAGGGCTGAGGCCGGACCCCGGCGGGAGGCGAAAACGGCGGGCGGCGGCGGGCGGCAGGGGTCAGACTTGGCCGATGGACCGTCAACAGATCTCCCGCATCGCCCACCGGCACCACCCGGTCGCCGCCCCGCTGTCCGACGGGTCGGTGGCCCGTCTGCTGGAGCGGTCGCTGCCGGCCGGGGACGGCCGGCTGCTGGACCTCGGCTGCGGGCAGGGTGCCTGGCTGCTGCGTGCGCTGTCCGCCCGCCCGGGCCTGCGGGCCGTGGGCGTGGACCTCGACGCCGACGGTCTGACCGCGGCCCGGCAGGCCGCCGAACAGCTCGGTGTGGTCCGGCGGCTCGGCCTGCACCACCAGGACGCCCGGGAGTTCGAGGCGAAGGAGCCGTTCGACGCGGTGTTCTGCATCGGCTCCACGCACGCCTTCGGCGGGCTGACGCAGACCCTGGCGGCCGCCCGGCCGCTGCTCGCCCCGGGCGGGGTGGCCGTGGTCGGCGAGGGCTACTGGCAGCGGGAGCCGGACCCCGCCTCGCTGGAGATCTTCGGCGACGGCTTCCACGACCTGGCCGGGACCGTCGCCCGGGTGACGGCGGACGGCTGGATCCCGGTGTACGGGCACACCAGCAGCGCGGCGGAGCTGGACGAGTACGAGTTCTGCTGGACCGGCTCGCTCGCCGCATGGGCGCTGGACCACCCGGAGGACCCCGGCAGCGCCGAGGCCCTGCGGGTGGCCGCCGGGCACCGCGAGGAGTGGCTGGGCGGCTACCGCGGGGTGTTCGGGTTCGTCACGCTGGTGCTGCGCCGCGCCGCGCCCTGAGCGGTCAGGGGCGGGCGCCGGGCTCCGGGAAGATCGGGTCGTTCCGGCCCCGGACGATCAGGGACGTGAGAACGTCGGTCTGCGGACGGAACCGGACCGCAGCGGACCGGGCCGCGGCGGGAGCCCGGCTCCCCCACGGCCCGGTGCCTCGGCCGGTGCGTCAGCGCCCGAACAGGCGTAGCGCCGTGGGCTTGGTGAACTCGTAGCGGGCCATCTGTTCGAGGTCCCGCCACCAGCGGGCGCGGCCCGACGGGGTGGCGAGGACCTCCTGGTAGAGCTGTTCGAAGGCGGTGGTGACGCTCTCCAGCGAGAACCGGCCGACCACCCACTCCCGGCCCCAACCGCCCAGCCGGGCGCGGCGTTCGGGGTCGGCGAGCAGCTGCTGGATCTGCTCGGCCAGCGCCTTCGGCGAGCGGGAGCCGTCGCCGAAGCCGTACATGCAGCGGGAGGCGTGCGGCTCCACCAGCGGGCCGGGTTCGTGGACGGCGGTGTAGCCGGCCGCGCCGTGCACCACCACCGGCTTCGCGAAGGCCAGGCCGCGCAGGGCGGAGCCGCCCATGCCGAGGACCAGGTCGGCCGCCTGGTACGCGGGCCGGGGGTCGGCCAGCTGGCCGGGGACCAGGACGGCCTGGCGGCCGAGGTCCCGGTTGACCTCGGCGGCCCGGGCCCGGAGCTTGTCCAGGCTCGGGCCGGTGCCGACGACCGCCAGCCGGATCCGCGGATCGTCCAGCAGCCGGACCGCCTCGACGGTCAGTTCGGCACCGGCGTCCTTCTCCAGGTCGGGGACCAGCCGGGTGACGATGCACAGCAGCAGTTCGTCGTCCCGGATGCCGTGCTCGCGGCGGAACGCGGCGCCGTCCACCACGCCCGGGGCGTCGGTCCCGGTGTTCACCGGCGGCTCGATCAGCCGTACGTCCCGGTGCCCGAAGGCCCGGCCGTCGCCCATCAGTGCGCCGAGCCCGAGCACCAGCGGCTGGTGCCGGGGCAGGCCGCGCAGCATCCGGATCCCGTAGAAGGTGGTGACCACCGGGATCCGGCCGAGCCGGCCCGGGCCGAAGAAGGCGTTGCGGGCGGCCCGGACCTCCCAGGCGTGCAGCAGTTCGGTGCCGTGCTCGGCGGCCAGCCGGTCGAGCCGGCGGCGCACCTCGCGGTGCGGGGTGTCCGGGTCGCCGGCCACCACGACCTCCAGGCCGTGCGCCGCCGCCACCTCGACCAGCGGTGCGGGGCCTTCCACCCCTTGGGCGAAGAGCACCGGGTCATGGCCGCGGCCGCGCAGAGTCCGGGCGATGTCCACCGCGTTGAGCTGGGCCCCGCCCAGCGCCAGGTTGTTCAGGTGCACCAACACCCGGACCGCTCTCACCCTCATTCCTCCCACTGGTGCGGGACGAACACCGGCGCGGCCAGCACCACGGCGCGCGGCGGGGTGTCGAGCATCGGCCCGAAGACGTCGAACTGGCCGACCGAGTGCCAGCTCATCAGCGTGCCGCCGTCGGTCTTGCCGATGCTGTAGACGCCGGCCCACAGGGTGTACCGGCCGCGCGGCACCGGCAGCCGCGGGATCACACAGGCGATCTGGCGCTCCTCGCCGTTCAGCCGGACCTCGTGGCTGATCTGGAAGATCGGGCTGGAGGTGCCCTCGCTGACGCCCAGGTGCAGGGTGGCGTCGCCGCGGTAGTCGCCGGCCAGGGTGAGCTCCACCGTCATCTGCTCGTCGGTGGTGAGGTTCTCCCGGCCGTCGCCGCGGATCGCGTGCTTGAGCAGTTGGAGCGGCTCGTCGGTCCGGGTGGACGCCTCGGACTGGGCCTCGATGGAGTCCCGGTACCCGGCCAGCGCGTCCTTGATCCCGGCGTCCACCCGGACGGTGCCCTGCTCGAGCCAGATGCCGCGGCGGCAGATCGACTGGACGGCGGGCAGGTCGTGCGAGACGAACACGATGGTGGTGCCCTGCTCGGCGACCTCGCGCATCCGGTCCAGGCAGCGCTGCTGGAAGACCGCGTCGCCGACCGCCAGCACCTCGTCGACCAGCAGGACGTGCGGCTCGAGGTAGGCGGCGACCGCGAAGCCGAGGCGCATCTGCATGCCGGAGGAGTAGAACTTCACCTGCCGGTCGATCGCGCCGCCGAGCCGGGCGAACTCCACGATGTCGTCGAACCGGCCGGCCACCTCCCGGCGCTTGAGGCCGAGCAGCGCGCCGAACAGGTAGATGTTCTCCCGGCCGGTCAGGTCGGGGTGGATGCCGGCCCGGATCTCGATCAGCGCGCCGATCCGGCCGCGGACGTCGATCACGCCGGCGTACGGGTACATCACCCTGGTCAGCATCTTCAGCAGGGTCGACTTGCCCGAGCCGTTGGAGCCGATCAGGCCGACCGACTCGCCGGGCTCGATGTGCAGGTTGATGTCGCGCAGCGCCCAGCGCCAGTCCTCGCCGCGGCCGCCGCGCAGCTTGCGGGCCAGCTGCTCGACCCGGTCGCGCAGCAGCATCCGCTGCTGGTCGGCCTTGAAGCGCTTCCACACCTGCTCGGTGCGGATGGTGCCCAGCTCCCACTCACGCGACATCGGCGATCCCCGTCTCGAGCTTCTTGAACACCAGGTAGCCGCCGACCAGGTAGACCGCGGCGCTCGCGGCGGCGATCAGGGTCAGCCGCAGGTCCGGGGCCTGGCCGTAGAGCAGCGCCCGGCGGTACCCCTCGATCACCGCGCCGAGCGGGTTGATGCCGCAGTAGATCTCCTGCAGCTGCAGCGGGATCCGGTCCAGCGGGTAGGCGACCGGGGTGGCGAACACGCCCATCTGGGTGATGATCGGCAGCAGGTGGCGGACGTCGCGCAGGTAGACCACCGCGACCGCCAGCACCAGGGCGACGCCGTAGGTGAAGGCCAGCTGGACCACGACCAGCGGCAGCACCCACAGGAAGGTCGCGGCCGGCGCCGTCCAGGTCACCAGGAAGAGGATGCCGAGCACGCCGATGCCGATCAGCATGTCGACGCTGGCCACCAGCATGGTCGCCAGCGGGAAGACCTCGCGCGGGCAGTAGACCTTGTTGAGCAGGCTCAGGTTGTTGGCCAGGCTGACGGCGCCCTGGTTCATCGTGTTGCTGAAGAACTGCCAGACGATCAGGCCGACATAGGCGAAGAGCGGGTACGGCACGTCCCCCGTCTCGATCTTCACGGCCCGGTGGAAGACCAGGGTGAAGATCGCACACAGCGCCAGCGGGGTGAGCACCGCCCAGGCGAAGCCCAGCACCGCCTGCTTGTACCGGGCCCGCAGGTCGCGCTCGGCCAGTGCGCGCACCAACTCCCGTGCGCCCCATAGCTCCTGGGCCACCTGGAGGGGCCTCAGCCGGCGTTTGAAGACCAGGTCAGGAGGCGGACCGGCCGCAAGACCCGCTCTCGTCTCGGTCTGGCTGTCGCGCTCGTCAACGACCTGCGCGCGTTGTCCCCCCACGGACTCCCGCCCTCTCCGGTGCCGATGTGAACGGGCCGCGCAAAACGGACGGCGCGGCCCCGATGTCCACAATGGCACAGAGTGTGCACGGCGGTGGGTGGTTCGGTGAAGATGATGATCCTGGTCAGACGGCCGGAACCGCCACGGTTACGCGATCAGCCGGTCCAGTTCCGCGGGCATCCCGGCCACCCCGCCGGCCCGGCTCGGCGCCGTCCTGGACTTCCCGTCCACCACCACCGTGGGCAGTTCGTCCACCGCGTACCGGGCGAACAGCGCGGGCACCGCCGCGACCGCGCGGTCGACCTCGGACGAACGGTACGCGGCGCGGAAGTCCCGTTCGTCCAGGCCCTGTTCGGCGGCCCACTCGGCGGCGGTGTCCTCGGTGGTCAGGTCGGCGTCCTCGGTGCGGACGGCACGGAACACCCGCGCCTGCAGCCGGTCGACCGCACCGAGCCGCTCCAGCGTGTAGAACAGCCGGGCGTGCGCGGTCTGCACCCGCTCGTCCGGCCCGCCGGTCCAGATCGCCGGCACCCGGCGCAGCACCACCTCGCCGGTGTGCCGGGCCGCCCAGCGGGCCAGCGGCTCCTCGAGTGCCGCCGAGTGCGAGCAGTCGTACCAGAAGAACTCCACCGCCTCGTGCGGCGCCGCCGCCCGCAGCGGCTGCGGGAGGCCGGGCCGGGCGAGGTGGGCGCCCTCGTGCGGGGCGTCGGGCGCGGCGGCGGCGGGCGCGGCCAGCAGCCCGGCGGACACGGCCGCCAGGACGGCGGAGCGGAGCAGCGTCTTCACGCCCGGCAGCCTGCCAGCCGGACGGCGGCCGGGTCGCCCCGAACACGAACGGATCGCCCGATCGGAGCAGTCCGGCCGCCCGGACCGGTGGGATGGTCAGACCGGGTCGGCCTGCGGCGGAACCTGGGGCACCTGGGGCACCTGCGGCCGGGCGGGCGCGTCCCCGGCGGGCGTCTCCACGACGGCCGCCGCCGCGCGCGCGGCCGTGCTGTCGAAGAACCGCAGCAGCTCCACCGGGAACGGCAGCACCAGCGTCGAGTTCTTCTCCGCCGCCACCTCCACCACCGTCTGCAGCAGCCGCAGCTGCATCGCGGCCGGGGTGCCCTCCATCATCGAGGCGGCCTCGGACAGCTTGGCCGCCGCCTGGAACTCGCCGTCGGCGGTGATGATCCGGGCCCGGCGCTCCCGGTCGGCCTCGGCCTGACGGGCCATCGAGCGCTTCATCGAGTCGGGCAGCGCGACGTCCTTGATCTCCACCCGGTCGATGTGCACGCCCCAGCCGAGCGCCGGGCTCTCCAGCATCAGCTCCAGCCCGCGGTGCAGGTTCTCCCGGCCGGACAGCAGGTCGTCGAGCTCGCTCTTGCCGATGATCGAGCGCAGCGAGGTCTGCGCCACCTGGGACATCGCGAAGGCGTAGTTCTGCACGTCGACGGTGGCCCGCACCGGGTCGACCACCCGGAAGTAGACCACCGCGTCCACCCGGACCGAGACGTTGTCCCGGGTGATGCCCTCCTGGGCCGGCACCGGCATCGTGATGACCTGGACGTTCACCTTGCGCATCCGGTCCAGCACCGGCACCAGCACCGCCGGCCCCGGCCCCCGCACCTGCCCGTGCACCCGGCCCAGCCGGAACACCACGCCCCGCTCGTACTGCTGCACCACCCGGACACCGGTGGCCAGCCAGAGCGCCCCCAGCACCACCACCAGCGCGAGATACCCCACGTACGTCACCCTCTCCCCGTCGTCGGCCGGGAGCACCCGCCCCCGTGGCCGTGCGGCACAGTATGCGCGCACGGCCGACGCACCGACAGCCTCCGGACCGGACCTCGCCGAACGGACCGGACGGAGCCCCCGGACCCGGGCCGGACGGAGCGCACCGGGTCGTCGACCGGGGCTACCGCCCGGCCACCCCGGCGAGCAGGTCCTGCCAGCTGTCGGTGACCCGGGCGAGGTCGAAGCGGGCGAGGGCGTGGCGGCGGGCGGCGGCGCCGAGTGCGGCCCGGTCGCCGGCCAGCACCTTGCCGAGCGCCTCGGCCAGCGCGGCCGGGTCGCCGGGCGGGGCGACGGCGCCGGTGACGCCGTCCCGGACGACGTCGCGGACGAAGCCGACGTCGGTGGTGACGGCGGGCAGGCCGGCCAGCGCGGCCTCGATCAGGACCCCGGGCACGCCCTCGCTGTCGCTGCTCAGCAGGACGGCGTCGGCGGCCCGGTAGAGCGGCGCCGGGTCGGCGAGCCGGCCCAGGAAGGTCGCCCGGCCGGTGGTGTCGGCGGCCTCGGCGGCCGCCCGCAGCGGGCCGTCCCCGGCCACCGCGAGGTGGACGTCGGGGAGCAGGGCGAGCGCGGCCAGCGCCAGGTCGGGCCGCTTCTCGGTGGCCAGTGCGCCCAGCCAGGCGACCAGCAACCCGTGGGCGGGCAGGCCGAGTTCGGCCCGGGCGGCCCGGCGCCCGGCTTCGTCGGCGGGGGTGTGGCGGTCGGCCGGGCGGCCGTTGGGGATGGTGCGGACCCTTCCGGCGGGCAGCCGGAAGCGTTCCAGCAGCACCGCGCGGGCGTCGTCGGAGATGGCGGCCACGGCGGCGGCCCGGTGCAGGAACAGCCCGACCCGCAGGCGGCGGGACAGGCTCGCGGTCCAGTGCCGCGGGTCGCCGATGTTGACGTAGACGAACGGGGTCCGGGTGCCGAGCAGGCCGAGCGCGCAGGCCTGGAGGGTGCTGGAGCCGTGCGCGACCACCACGTCGGCGCGGGCGGCGGCGGCCCGCAGCGCCCGCAGCGTGGCGGGGTGGTGGCGGGACGGGCCGAGCACCGGGGTGTCCGGGTCGGCGGCGGCGTCCGGGTGCGGCTGGAGGGCGGCCAGGGCGGACGGCCGGCCCCGGCGGAGCAGTTCGGCGTGCAGGTCGCGGGCGAGGTTCTGGGCGCCTCGCCGCCGGGGGTCGGTGATCAGGTGGAGGACGCGCGGCGGCGCCGGCACAGCGGCTGACATGGGGATGACCCTGGCACAGCGGCGGCCGGGCGCGCAGCCGGTTCGGCCCAAGCGGGCGGCGCGGCCCGAGCGGGCGGTGCGGGCGGCGGGCGCGGGGTGCGGCGGCCGGGGCGGGGAGCCGCGGGCGGGGAGCCGGGGGGCGGACGGCCGGGGCGCGGGCGGGGCATCGGGGGCGATCCGGAGCGCGACCTCGCCGATTCCCTGGCGGACACCCCTTCCGGCCTGGAATGCTGAGCCGCAGTCAGGGCGGGGCCGACAGGGAGGTCGGCGGCGTTCATGGGGTTTCCCCGGGGGGTTGCGGCTGTGCATGTGCTCTATGTGATCGACAGTGTCAGCCGGGTCGGCGGTGCCGAGCAGGGCCTGGTGGCGATGGCCCCGCAGCTGGTCCGGGCCGGTGTCCGGCTGGACGTGGCGTACCTGAAGGAGTCCCCGGGCGGGTTCCAGCCGGAGCTGACGGCCGCGGGCGCGACGGTGTTCGGGGTGCACCGGCCGGGCCGGGCCGGGCGGGTCGCCGGGCTGCGCGCGCTGGTCCGCGAGCGGCGGCCGGAGCTGGTGCACACCACCCTGTACGAGTCGGACGTGCTGGGGCGGGCGGCCGCGCTGTCGGCGGGTACGCCGGTGGTGTCCAGCCTGGTCAACTCCTCGTACGGGCCGGAGCACCTGCACGCCCGCGGGCTGAACCCGTGGAAGGTGCGGGCGGCCCAGGCGGTGGACGCGGTGACGGCGCAGGGCACCCGGCGCTTCCACGCGCTGACCGAGCACGTGGCGCAGGCGATGGCCGGCCGGCTGCGGGTCTCGCGGGAGCGGATCGACGTGGTGCCGCGCGGCCGGGACCCGGAGCTGCTGGGGTCGGTGACCGCCGAGCGGCGGGCCGCGGTGCGGGCCGCGCTGGAGCTGTCGGAGGACGTTCCGGTGGTGCTCGCGGCCGCCCGCCAGCAGTACCAGAAGGGCCTGGACGTGCTGTTGGAGGCGTGGCCCGCGGTGCGCCGGCACACCCCGGAGGCGGTGCTGCTGCTGGCCGGCAGCGAGGGGGCGGAGACGCCGCGGCTGAGACGGCTGGCGCAGGAGTCCGGCCAGGTGCGGTTCCTGGGCGCCCGCGGCGACGTCTTCGACCTGATGGCGGCGGCGGACGTGTTCGCGGTGCCGTCGCGCTGGGAGGGGCTGGGCAGCGCGGCGATGGAGGCGATGGGCGTCGGGGTGCCGCTGGTCTGTTCGGACGTGCCGGCACTGCGCGAGACGGTCGGCTCGGAGGACTACGCCACCCTGGTGCCGCCGGAGCGTCCCGCCGAGCTGGCGGCCGCCCTGATCGACGCCCTGGAGGACGCGGCGGCCGCCGCGGTACGGGTGAAGGCGGCCCGGGCGCGCTTCCTGACCTGCTTCACCCTGCACCACGTGTCGGGCCGGATGGTGGAGTTCTACGAGCGCTCGCTGCGCCGCGGCCCGGGCTGATCCTTCCGACCGGGCTGAGCCAGCCGACCGGGCTGATCCTTCCGACCGGGGTGAGCCTGCCGACCGGGCCGACCAGGCCGCCGAGCTGACCGAGTACGGACAAATCGGGCTGACGGAACCTCAAGTCCGGTGGCGGCAAAGGCGGACAAAGCGTTCGCAACCGCCGGTCCCGCCCCAAGGGCGACGTAACGGCCTGCGTGAGATTCGTGAAAGTGCTTGCGCCGCAGGTCCGGGACGGCAAACATCACTTGCGGGGGCCTGGGGACTGTCGGGGGGCGGTGCCGGGCGCGCTCCGGGCGGATCGCGCCCGGGAGGAGCGATGCCGTCAGGGGGGCTGATGACACCACAGCCGATTCCGGAACCACTGCCGCGGGATCCGTCACCGGACGGATCGACGCGGCTCACGCCGTTTCCGGGACCTCCGGGCCGCGTCCGGCGGGGCCCGCGCGCCGCGCGGACCGCCGCCTAGCACCGGCCCGCGACCTCCCCGCCCGACCCACGTACCACCTCGCCCGGCCCCGCCGGGCAGGCCCGCACCAGTGCGCGCCGCCGATGCCTGGCGGGTGCGGGCCCACCGCGCATGCCAGGCGCCTGCACCACGAACGCGAGGGGATCCGACCGGTGGAACCGGCTAACCACTTCACCGTCCTGCGACGCTACTGGCGGCTGCTGGCCGGCTGCACCGCGGCCGCGCTGCTGGTGGGCTTCCTGCTCACCCCGGCGGGCGACGCCGTCGACACCGCCAAATGGCAGTGCAAGGCGGCCATAACGCCGGTCGCCGGCTCCGGCGACGTGGTCAAGGCGGACCAGGTGCTGTCCTACGCCCAGGGCTCGGACGTCGCCGGCGCCGCCGCCAAGAAGCTCAACATCCCGGTGGCCTCGGTGACCGGCCGGCGGACCGTCACCGCGGCCTCCACCCAGATGCTGGTCTTCTCCACCACCGGCCCCACCCAGCAGTCCTGCACCGACCTGGCCGGCGCGCTGGCCGACGCCACCATCAACGGCTACACCGCCGAGACCGTCAAGAGCGCCGACGAGCAGATCAAGCGCGCCCAGGACCAGCTCAAGGACCAGCAGGCCCAGTACGACGAGCTCAGCAAGGCCGCGTCCAAGGCCAACGCCGCCGACCAGGCGCGGCTCAAGCCGCAGGTCGACTCCGCGTACAGCCAGATCACCGAGACGCTGACCCGGATCGGCAAGCTGCGCTCGACCGCGCAGACCGACGCCATCCAGCAGTGGGGCTCGATCGACGCCAAGGAGGCCGGCGGCAGCCTGCTCAGCTCCCCCAGCCGGGGCCTGCGGCTCACCCTGGCCGTGGTGCTGGGCCTGGCGCTCGGCGTGGTGGCGGCGCTGATGCTCAGCCGGATGGACACCCGGCTGCGCGGGCGCAACGGCACCGAGGAGGCGTTCAACCTGCCGGTGATCGGCGAGATCCCGCTGCTGTCGCGGCGGCTGCGCCGCACCCGCGAGCCGCTGGTGGTGGCCCGCCCGTCCGACCCGGGCGCCGAGGCGTACCGGTCGCTGCGCTCGACCCTGCTGCTGACCGGTCCGGCCTCGCTGTCCGCGCAGTTCGGCGAGGGCGGCATCTCGCAGGCCGAGCGGGTCTCCCGGCGGCTGGCCGACCCGTCCCCGGTGATCCTGGTGATGTCCGGGCGCAGCGGTGACGGCCGCACCACCACGGTGGCCAACCTGGCCGCCGCGCTGGCCGAGACCGGCCGCGAGGTGCTGGTGCTGGACTGCGACTTCCGCAGCCCGCAGGCGCACGTGCACTTCGGCATCAGCGACGGCCCCGGGATGGCGGAGCTGCTCAGCGGTGAGCAGCTGCCCAACCTGGACGACCTGATCCGCCGCACCAACGTGGAGGGCGTCCGGCTGATCACCGGCGGCAACACCAACGCCTACCCGGCCGCGCTGGTGCTGCGGGCCGGCGAGGTGCTGCGCCGGGCCCGCCGGCACGCGGACGTGGTGCTGATCGACAGCTCCCCGCTGCTGCACGCCAACGACGCCTACGACCTGGTGCAGCACGCCGACGCGGTGCTGGTCACCGTGATGGCGGGCAATGTGAAGCCGGAGCAGGCCGACCGGGTCAGCGAGCTGCTGTCGCGCACCGGGGTGCCGGTGGCGGGGGTGGCGCTGCTGGGCGTCGACGGCCCGTCGGGCCGCCGGGCCAGGGAGGCGGTCCGCTCGGTCACCACGGCGCCGGGCCGGGCCGCCGCGCAGCCGCCCGCCGCCGCGCAGCCGCCCGCGCAGCCGGCCGGCGCGCAGCGGGCCGCCGAGGACCCGGACCCGCCGACCGGCCCGAGCTGGGCCAAGCGCCGGGCGGCCGAGGCCCAGGTGGAGACCACCATGCAGCTGCGCCTGAACGAGGACCTGTGAGCGCCTCCCCGGGCCGGACCCGGGTGCTCTGGCTGGCCAAGGGCCTGGGCCGGGGCGGCGCCGAGCAGTTGCTGGTCAACTGCGCCCGGCACGCGGACACCGCGCGCTACGAGATCGAGGTCGCGTACGTGCTGCCGTACAAGGACGCGCTGGTGCCCGCCCTGGAGCAGGCCGGGGTGCGCACCCACTGCCTGGGCGACGCCCCCGGCGCGCTGTGGCCCTGGCGGCTGCGGCAGCTGCTGGCCGAGCGGCGGTACGCCCTGGTGCACTCGCACATGCCGGTCCCGGCGGTGGCGGCCCGGCTGCTGGCGCTCGGGCCGCGCGGGCCCCGGCTGGTGCACACCGAGCACAACGTCTGGGAGCGCTACCGGACGCCCACCCGGTGGGCCAACGCGCTGACCTACCGGCGCAACGACGCGGTGATCGCGGTCTCGCACGCGGTCGGCTCGACCATCACCCGGCGCCGTCCGGGGCCGGACTGGGTGACGGTGGTGCACCACGGCCCGGACCTGGCGGGCGCGCCCGCCGGACCGGCCGCCCGGGCCGCGGCGCGGGCCGAACTCGGCCTGCCCGCCGATGCGGTGGTGGTCGGCACGGTCGGCAACCTGACCCCCAAGAAGGACCAGGCGACCCTGCTGGCGGCGTTCGCGCGGCTGCGCGCGGAGCAGCCGTCGACCGCGCTGGTGCTGATCGGCGCGGGCCCGCTGGAGGCGGAGCTGAAGGGGAGGGCGGGTGAAGGAGTCGTGTTCGCCGGTTCCCGCCCCGATGTGCCCGCACTGCTGGCAGGCTTGGACGTGTTCACCCTGAGCTCCCGTCAGGAGGGGCTGCCGGTAGCGCTGATGGAGGCGATGACCAGCGGCCTCCCCTCGGTGGTCACCCGGGTGGGCGGCATGCCGGAGGTGCTGGACGACGGCGAGCAGGGCTACCTGGTGCCGCCGGGCGACCCGGCCGCGCTGGCCGCCGCGCTCGGCCGGCTGACCGCCGACGAGGGGCTGCGCCGGCGGATCGGGGCGGCCGCCCTGGACCGCTCGAAGTCCTTCGACGTGGCCGGGGCCCAGCAGGCCATCGAGCAGGTGTACGCGCAGGTGCTGGAGCGCTGAGCGCCCGGCCCACCCGGAAGGGATCGACCACCCCCGTGACCACCCCGTCCGACCGGCCGTCAGCGGCTGCCGAGCTGACCGTCCGCCCGCTCACCGAGGCCGACACCCCGGCCGTGCTGGAGCTGCTGACGGCCTCGCTGGCCGGTGGCCCGACCGGCACCCGCAGCGCCGACTTCTTCGCCTGGAAGCACCGTCGCAACCCGTTCGGCGCCAGCCCCGGGCTGCTCGCCGAGACCGCGGACGGCCGGCTCGCCGGCGTCCGGCTGTTCCTGCGCTGGCAGTGGCAGGCCGGCGGGCGGGCGGTCCGCGCCGTACGGCCGGTCGACACCGCCACCCACCCGGACTTCCAGGGCCGGGGCATCTTCCGCCGGCTCACCACCGGCCTGCTGGAGCAGGTGGCCGGCGACACCGAGCTGGTCTTCAACACCCCGAACGGCAACAGCCTGCCCGGCTACCTGAAGATGGGCTGGCGGGTGGTCGGCCGGGTGCCGATCGCCCTGCGGATCGCCCGCCCGGCCGCCTTCGCGCTCGGCGCGCGGGCCGCGCTGACCCGCCGCCCGGCCGCCGAGCCGCGTCCGCTGCGCTGCCGGCTGCCCACCGCCGCCGACTGGTTCGCCGCACCGCCGGCCGGCCTGCCCGAACTGCTCGCCGAACGGGCCCAGAGCGACGCCGCGGACCGCCGGCAGGCCGTCCTGCGGACCGAGTCCTTCCTGCGCTGGCGCTACGGCGACGCCCCCGGTCTCGACTACCGGGTGCTGACCTCGGAGCGCGGCGGCGAGCTGACCGGGATCGCCTTCGGCCGCCCCCGCCGGCGCGGTCCGCTGACCGAGTTCACCCTCGCCGACGTGATCGTGCGACCGGGCGACCGGGGTACCGCCGCCCGGCTGCTGCGGGCCGCCGCCGCGGCCGGCTGCGACCACGCCGCCACCCATCTCGCCCCCGGCACCGAGGCGGCCGCCGCCGCGCTGCGCGGCGGCTACCTGACCGCCCCCCGCACCGGGATGACGCTGGCCGCCCGCGGTCCGCTCGGCCCGCTGCCCGCCGAACGCACCCTGGCCGACTGGCGGTTCAGCCTGGGCGACCTGGAGGTCTTCTGATGGACCGTCCGGCAGCCGCCCTCGGGCGGCCGGACCTGCGCGCCCTCGCCCGGCGGGTCCACTGGCCCACCGCGGTGGCGGCCGGGCTGGTGATCGGCTACGTCACGCTGTTCGTGGTGGCGATGGTGCACACCAGCTACGACACCTGGGGCGCGCTGCTGGTGGCGCCCGCCCTGATGGCGATCGGCACGCCGATCCTGGCCCGGGTGGCCGCCGCCAACCCCGAGCCCGCGGTGTTCAAGCTGCTGATGCTGGCCATGGGCCTGAAGCTGTTCTGCGCCTTCCCCCGCTACCTGATGGCCTTCGTGCTGTACGGCGGCGCGGCCGACTCGAAGATGTACCACCAGAAGGGCAGCGCGCTCGCCGAGTACCTGGACAGCGCCGACCTGCTCGGCCAGGGCGTCCACTACGACCTGGGGATGAAGGTGGCCGGTACCGGCTTCATCATCATCGTCACCGGCGTGGTGTACGCGATCACCGGGCCGACCCTGATCGGCGGCTTCCTGGTGTTCTCCTGGATGGGCTTCTGGGGGCTGCTGCTGTTCTGGCGGGCGGTGCAGATCGCCTTCCCGGAGGCGGACTCCCGGCGCTACGCCAAGCTGGTCTTCTTCCTGCCCTCGCTGCTGTTCTGGCCGTCCAGCATCGGCAAGGACGCCTGGATGATGCTCTGCCTGGGCCTGACCACGTACGGGGTGGCCCGGCTGCTGGACCGCCGGTTCGGGGCCTTCGTCTGCATCGCGCTCGGCTCGCTGGGCACCGCGATGGTCCGCCCGCACGTCACCGTGCTGGCCGGCGCCGGGCTGTCGGTGGCGTACGTGCTGCGCAAGCGGCCGCAGCAGGTCAGCGCGCTCGGGCCGCTGCGCACCATCCTGTCGGTGGTGGTGATGGGCGCGGGCGTGATGCTGATGCTGCAGCAGGTCTCCACCTTCTTCGGGACCGAGGGCGCCAACGGGGACAGCCTCAACCACGTGCTGTCGGAGACCTCGCGGCGGACCTCCCAGGGCTCCTCGATGATCAACGCGGCCCCCGCGGACGACGTCGCCCCGCAGTTCAGCCTGAATCCCACCGGGCTGCCGGTGGCGGTGATCAGCGTGCTGTTCCGGCCCTTCCCGTTCGAGGCCTCCAACATCCAGAACCTGATCCAGTCGGTCGAGTGCTTCGCCCTGCTGATCATGTTCATCCGGGGCTGGCCGCACCTGCGGCAGCTGCCCAGGCTGTTCCTGCAGCGTTCCTACATCGCCTACACGGTGGTCTACACCCTGCTGTTCTGCTGGGCCTTCTCGACCATCAACAACATGGGCATCCTCTCCCGGGAGCGGGTGCAGGTGCTGCCGCTGTTCCTGGTGCTGCTGGCGGTGCCCCGGCCCGAGTCCGCGCGGGCCGCGCCCACCAAACGCTCCCGGGCACCGGTGTGGCGGGTGCCGCCCGGACAGTGGGGCTCGCGCCCGGAGCAGAGCGTGTCCCACGAACACCCGGCCCGCGTCGGCGGGCCGGACTCACCACCTCGTCCCAGGGGGGATCGAACCACATGACCACCACCGACCTCGCACTGCCCGCCGCCCTCGGCGGCACCCCGGAGTTCCCGGACGGGCTGCCGCTGACCCGCGTCCGGGTGCCGCAGCGCGAGTCCCTGCTGCAGCGCCTGGGCACCGTCCTGGACAGCGGCCAGCTCACCAACGGCGCCACCGTGCGCGAGCTGGAGCAGCGGGCCGCCGAACTGCTGGACGTCCCGCACGTGGTGGCCGTCTCCAACTGCACCGCGGGGCTGATGCTGGTGCTCCAGGCGGCCGGGGTCGGTGGCGGCCGCCCGGTGGTGATGCCCGGGTTCACCTTCTCGGCCACCGCGCACGCCGCGCACTGGGCCGGCGGCACCCCGGTCTTCGCCGAGGCCCGCGAGCAGGACATCACCCTGGACGTGGCCGACGCCGAGGCCCGGCTGAAGGCCGCCGACCGGCCGGCCGCGCTGATGGCGACGCACGTCTACGGCACGCCCTGCCAGGTGGAGGACCTCCAGGCGGTGGCGGACGCGGCCGGGGTGCCGCTGGTCTACGACTCGGCGCACGGCTTCGGCAGCCGCCGCCGCGGGGTGCCGATCGGCAACTTCGGCCTGGCCGAGGTGTTCTCGATGAGCCCGACCAAGGTCGCGGTGGCGGGCGAGGGCGGCCTGGTCGCCACCCGGGACGCGGCGCTCGCCGAGACCCTGCGCACCGGCCGCGACTACGGCAACCCGGGCGACTACAACACCCTCTTCCCCGGCCTGAACGCCCGGATGAGCGAGCTGCACGCGGCGGTCGGCCTGGCCTGGCTGGCCGACCTGCCCGAGCGGGTCGCCCACCGCGGCGCCCTGGTGGCGGAGTTCGCGGCGCAGGTGGCCGGGGTGCCGGGGCTGCGCCTGGCGCTGCCGGAGGAGGGCGACGTGTCGACCTTCAAGGACCTCACGCTGATCCTGGACGCCGAGGTCTTCGGCCTGGGCTCGCAGGAGCTGGCGCGGGCGCTGAAGGCCGAGGGCATCGACACCCGGCGCTACTTCCACCCGCCGGTGCAGCGCCAGCAGTCCTACGCGCACCTGGGGCAGGCCGAGGACCTGCCGGTGACCGACCGGCTGGCGGACTCGGTGCTCACGGTGCCGCTGTGGACCCACATGGACGCGGCCACCGTCCGCCGGGTCGCCGGGGCCGTGCTGAAGGTCCGGCCGCACGCGGAGCGTCTGCGCGCCGCCGGGCACTGAGCCCGCCGGGGCCGTGCCGCCGGGCGCCGGTGCGTCCGGCGGCACGCGCCTTCGAGCTGAGAGCGCCGGTTCGATGCTTAGCCGAATCAGGTGAACCCGGTTGGACCGTAAGCCTGTTGTGTCGGGAGGATGGCGCGCCGGGCCCGGTCGGCCCGGGTCCGCGGCAGGCCGCCAGGTGGCCTGCCCCCGTACGATTTGGAGCACTCGGTGTTCAAGGGCTTCCGCAGCTTCCTGCTGCGCGGGAACGTCGTCGACCTCGCGGTCGGCATCGTCATCGGCGCGGCCTTCACGGCCGTCGTCACCGGGTTCGTGACGGCGTTCCTCACCCCGCTGATCGGGGTCGCCACCGGCGCGGTCGGCGACTTCTCCCAGAAGTCCTTCGCGGTCGCCGGGACCACCTTCCCGTACGGCGCGTTCCTGAACGCCCTGATCAGCTTCCTGCTGGTGGCCGCGGTGATCTACTTCGCGGTGGTGGTGCCGGTCGGCAAGCTGCAGGACCGGTTCAACCCGGTGCGGACCGTCCCGGTCGCGAAGACCGACTGCCCGGAGTGCCTCAGCAGCATTCCGGCCGCCGCCTCCCGCTGCTCGTTCTGCACCACCGAGCTCACCGGCCACCGCGGGCTGCCGGCGCAGCCGCTGCAGAGCCGCTGACCTGGGATCCCCCCGTCCGGCCGGCGGCCTGGGCCGACGGCCGCGGACGCCTGCCCGGCGGACCGGTCCGGGCCGCCGGGCCGCGTCCGGCGGCCCGGAACCCGCCATGGGCTGTTCGATAAGTGTTCGACTACCCGTCAGAAACCTCGAGTGGCCGAAATCGGGTGCCGAAATGTCGGATCTTCCCACTTTCGAGCCGTTTGTTCGAGCGAAGACTGTGTAAACAGTTGAACTCCCCTGCCTTCCACTCTCCTCAGCAGGCACATTGTGGGCTTACGGTATGCCCCATGACCTCGCCCCGCTCCTACGACGGAGTCGGCTACCCCTCTCCGTCCTTCGGCTCCGGCACGCCCATCTACGACAGCCTTGTCGCGGAACGCGGCGTCCCGCAGATCGCGCCCATCAACGTGCCGGCGGCGCTGCCCCCGGCCACCGGCTACGGCTCCTCGTACCAGAGCAGCTACGCCCCCTCGTTCGACAGCCCGGCGAGCAATCTGCCCGCGCTGCCGCCGGCCCGCCTCGCGCTCGGCCCCGGCCCGAGCAGTGGTCCGATGACCACTCACATCCCGGTCCAGGCCACCCCGGCGGTGTACCCGGCGCCGCAGGCCCCGATGACCGGCTACGCCTCGGCGCCCGGCTTCCAGCAGGCCCCGCCGGCGTACCAGGGCGGCTACCAGAGCCAGGGCGGCCAGAGCTTCGGCGGCCAGAACACCTTCGCCCAGGCCCCGCAGGGCGTGGGCGGGCAGGGCTTCGGCGGCCAGAACACCTTCGGCGGCCAGGGCTTCGGCGGCGGTCAGAGCTTCGGCGGCCAGAACACCTTCGCCCAGGCCCCGCAGCAGCAGAGCTTCGGCGACCAGAGCTTCGGCGGCAACCAGCTGCGGCCCGCCGCGCCGGTCGCCCCGGTCCGCCCGGCATCGCAGCAGTACGGCCAGCCGCAGTACCCGCAGTACCCCCAGGCCGGCTGAGCCCGGCCCCGACCCCCGCCGGACGAGGGCGGCGGGGGCCGGCAGCAGGGCGCAGGTCGACCTCGGGGGCCGCCCGTGCACCGCGAGCATCGCGGGGCGCGGGCGGCCCTCGCACACCCGGGCCAGGCCCGGCCCGGGGGCACGGACGGGACCCCGGCCGCACCGGCCGGTCGCACACCTCCCACCCCGGCGGACCCGGTGCCGGACCGCCACCGCGCCTGGCAGGATGGGGGCCATGCCGCAGCTGACCGGTCTCCACCTGTACCCCGTGAAGTCCACCTACCGGCTGAGCCCGCGCAGCGCCCCCGTCGAGCCCTGGGGCCTGGCCGGCGACCGCCGCTGGATGCTGGTCGACGAGCAGGGCCGCGCGGTCACCCAGCGCGACCTCCCCGGTCTGGCCCGCTTCCGCGCGGTCCCCGCGGCCGGCGGCGGCCTGGTGATGACCGACCCCGACGGGGCCAGCACCGAGATCGCCGCCCCCCGCACCGCGGAGGGTGCCCCGCCGGCCGACGTGGAGATCTTCGGGACCGTCTTCGGCGCCGCCGAGGCCGCCAAGGAGACCCAGCTCTGGTTCGGCGAACGGCTCGGCGACCACCTGCGGCTGGTCCACCTCGACCGCCCGCACACCAGCCGCCCCGTCAAGCCGAAGTACGCGCTGCCCGGCGAGACGGTCAGCATGGCCGACGGCTTCCCGTTCCTGCTCACCACCACCGCCTCGCTGGCCGAGCTGAACCGGCGGATCGCCGCCGACCACCCGGACGACCCGGTGAAGGGCGCGGCGCTGCCGATGGAGCGGTTCCGGCCCAACCTGGTCGTCGACGGAACCGCGCCCTGGGAGGAGGAGACCTGGCGGCGGATCCGGATCGGCGAGGTCTCCTTCCGGGTGGCCAAGCTGTGCGCCCGCTGCGTGGTCACCACCACCGACCAGGAGACCGGCGTGCGGCGCGGCCCCGAACCGCTGCGGGCGCTCGGCCGCCACCACCGGATCGGCCAGAAACTGATCTTCGGCGTGCAGCTGGTCCCGGAGCGCCCCGCCGGCCTGGCCGGCGACCGGCTCGGCACCGTCCGCCTCGGCGACGGCCTGACGGTCCTCGAGCACGGCGGCCACGCCGAAGACGACTGACCCCGGGCGGTACGGGCACCGAGCACCGGTCCGCCGTCCGGAACCGCGCACCCGCTCGCTCGTTGAACCGGTGAGCGGCCGGGCCGGGCGGGCGGAGCACGCTACGGTGGGGCGGCACGCAGGCCTCGACGAAGGTGGGGACGACAGACCGTCATGGCTGAGCACAGGGTCCGGGTCACGCAGGACAGCGGCTCCCGCTGGCGCCGCCGCGCCGGGGAGTACGAGACGCTGGGCGAAGCCCTGGCCGCCGCGGAACCCGGTGACACGCTCACCCTGCGGCCCGGCACCTTCCGGGAGGCGGTCGTGCTCGACAAGGCGGTCACCCTGGTCGCCGCGGACGGGCCGGGCACCGTCCGGCTGGTGCCCGCCTCGGGCGTGCCGCTGACCGTGACGGCCGCCGCGGCCGTCCGCGGTGTGGTGGTCGAGGCGTCCGACACGGCGGCGCCCGCCGTCCTGGTCACCGGCGCGGCCGCGGAGGCGGAGCTGACCGGCTGCCGGGTGGAGGCCCGCTCGGCGGTCGGCGTCGAGGTCACCGCCGGGGCGGCGGCCACCCTGCGCGGCTGCACCGTCGCCAACCCGGCGGGCCTGGGCGTACGGCTGCGCGGCGAGGCCCGCGCCCGGCTGGAGGACTGCGAGCTCACCGACGCGGGCCAGGCCGGGCTGGCGGTGCTCGGCGGCTCCACCGCCCTGGTGGAGCGGACCAGGATCCACCACGCCTCCGGCGCCGCCCTGCTGCTCGCCGACCGCGGCTCGACGGCCGAGCTGACCGGCTGCGAGCTGTACGAGGTGCGCGGCAGCGGGGTGCAGGCGGAGTCCGGCGCGGTCGGCCGGCTGACCGACTGCACGGTCCACCGGGTCACCGGGAACGGCCTGACCCTGGACACCGACGCCGAACTCCGGCTCACCGGCTGCCGGTTGCACGACCTGCCGGAGAACGCCGCCGACCTGCGCGGCCGCTCGCGGCTCGGCCTGCACCGGTGCACCGTGCACTCGTTCGGCCGCGGCGCGTTGTCTGTCTGGGACTCCGGCACCCACGCGCAGGCCACCGGCACCGAGATCCACTCCGCCACCGGCGACTACCCCGCGCTGTGGGTGAGCGACGGCGCCCGGGTCGAGCTGTCGGACTGCACCCTGCGGGACCTGCCCGACGCGCTGTTCGTGCTCGACCGGGGTTCCACGGCGAGCGCCGAGAACTGCTCGTTCAGCTCGATCCGCAGCTCCGCGGTGTCGGTCAGCGGCGGCGCCACCGTGGAACTGACGGCCTGCCGGATCCAGCGGGCCGGCACCGGCCTGTGGTTCCGCGACCACAGCAGCGGCGGCCGGCTGACGGACTGCGAGATCGCCGACGTCTCGACCGGCGTGATCGTCACCAAGGGCGCCGATCCGGAGCTGCGCGGCTGCACGGTGCGCGGCAGCAGCGACGCCGGGGTGTACGTCTCCGCGCAGGGGCTCGGCAGCTTCGAGGAGTGCCGGGTCTCGCACGGCAAGGGCTTCGGCTTCCACATCATCGACGGCTGCCGCACCCGGCTGACCCGGTGCCGGGCCGAGCACAACGGCCGGGCGGGCTTCGAGTTCTCGGAGCCCGGGCCGGTCGTCGAGGCGTGCGTCTCCGACGACGTGGCGCCCCCGCCGCCGCTGGAGCTGCCCGCGCCCCGGGCGCTGGCGCCGGCGCCGCTGCCGTCGCTCGCCGCGCCCGCGGGGCCCGTCGCCGGGCTGCCGGTGCGGCTGCCGGCCGTCGCGGCGCTCCCGGGGTCCACCGTCCCGGCGCCCGCGCCGATCTCGCCGATCCCGGACTGCCGGCCGGCCGAGGAGGCGCTGGCGGAGCTGGACGCGCTGGTGGGGCTGGCCACCGTGAAGCAGGAGGTCCGCACCCTGGTCGACCTGATCTCGGTCGGCCGCCGCCGGGAGCGCGCCGGGCTGAAGGCGCCCTCGCCGCGCCGGCACCTGGTCTTCACCGGCGCCCCGGGCACCGGCAAGACCACGGTGGCCCGGCTGTACGGCGAGATCCTGGCCTCGCTCGGGGTGCTGCGGCGCGGCCACCTGGTCGAGGTGGCCCGGGTGGACCTGGTGGGCGAGCACATCGGGTCGACGGCGATCCGCACCCAGGCCGCGTTCGAACAGGCCAGGGGCGGGGTGCTGTTCATCGACGAGGCGTACGCGCTGGCGCCGCCGGACGGCGGCCGGGACTTCGGCCGGGAGGCGATCGACACCCTGGTGAAGCTGATGGAGGACCACCGGGACGAGGCGGTGGTGATCGTCGCCGGGTACACGGCCGAGATGGAGCGGTTCCTGGCCGCCAACCCCGGTCTGTCCTCGCGGTTCTCCCGCACCGTGACCTTCCCCGACTACAGCGCCGCCGAGCTGCTGGAGATCGCCCGCGCGCAGTGCGCCGAGCACGAGTACGAGCTGGCGGAGGCCACCGCGGGAGCGCTGCTGGACCACTTCGCCGGGATCGACCGCGGGCCCGGGTTCGGCAACGGCCGCACCGCCCGGCAGGTCTTCGAGACCATGGTGGAGCGCCACGCGATGCGGGTCGCGCAGCTGGCCGACCCGTCGACCGAGGAGTTGCAACTGCTGGTCCCCGCCGACCTTCCGGGCTGATCCCGGGGGTGCGCCGGCGTGGGAGGATGGGGGCGCAACGATGCGGAGGGGTGACCACGTGGCCGACAGCAGCAACCTGCTCGCCGAGCAGCGCCGGGCGATGATCCTGGACGAGGTGCGCCGGCGGGGCGGCGTCCGGGTCAACGAGCTGACCAGGCAGCTGAACGTCTCCGACATGACGATCCGCCGCGACCTGGACGCGCTGGCGCGGGCCGGGGTGATCGAGAAGGTGCACGGCGGCGCGGTGCCGACCGAGGCCGCCCGGACCCACGAGCCCGGTTTCGAGGCCAAGTCCGCGCTGGAGCTGTCCGCCAAGGAGGAGATCGCCCGGGCGGCGGCGCGGCTGGTGCTGCCGGGCAGCGCGATCGCCCTCTCCGGCGGCACCACCACCTACGCGCTGGCCCACCACCTCACCGAGATCGAGCAGTTGACGGTGGTGACCAACTCGGTGCGGGTGGCCGACGTGTTCGACCGGGCGCAGCACCAGCAGGGCCGCCAGCTGGCGACGGTGGTGCTGACCGGCGGGGTGCGGACGCCGTCGGACGCGCTGGTGGGTCCGGTGGCGGACCGGGCGATCCGATCGCTCCACTTCGACCTGCTGTTCCTGGGGACGCACGGGCTGTCCGCCCAGGCCGGGCTGTCGACGCCGAACCTGGCGGAGGCGGAGACCAACCGGACGTTCGTCGCCTCGGCCCGCCGGACGGTGCTGGTCGCGGACCACACCAAGTGGGGCACGATCGGACTGTCCAGCTTCGCCGAACTGGCCGAGGTGGACACCTGGGTGGCGGACGCGGGGCTGCCCGCGGACGCGGTGGAGGCGGCCAGGGAGCAGGTCAGGGAGCTGATCCTGGCCGGGCTGGAGCCGGCCGAGGACGAGGACGAGCAGGGTTCCTGAGCCCCGGGACGCCCGGACCCGGGGCGTCCCGGGCCGTCGGGCGTTCCGGGCCGTCAGGCGTTGCGGCCCGTCAGGCGCCCTGGGCCCGGCCGGGCCCGCCGGCCGCGTCGAGCGCCAGCCGGTAGTACTTCAACTCCTCGTCCTCGGCGACCAGTTCCATCCCGACGGCCAGCATGACCCGCTGCGAGGGCAGGTTGTCGTGGGTGGTGTCGCCGAGCAGCGCGGTGACGCCGTGGCTCCGGGCGAGGCCGAGCAGGGCGTGGACGGCCTCGCGGGCGTAGCCGTGGCCGCGGGCGGACTCGGCGAGGCCGTAGCCGATCGCGACGGCGCCGTCCTCGTCGGGGGCGCCGTGGAAGCCGATGCCGCCGATCGCCCGGCCGTCGGCCCGCAGCCGGATCTCGTAGCCGCCGAAGGGGTGCGGGTCGCCGACGGCGGCGCAGGCCCGGAGGAACATCCGGGCGCCGGCCTGCTCGCCCTCGGCGGGGTAGTCCGGCGCCCAGTTGGTGCCGGGGCCGGGCCGGCCGGCGGCGACCAGCTCGGCCTCCCCGGCGGTCAGCGGGTGGATGGCCAGCCGTTCGGTCAGAAGATCGTTCATAACAGGGATGGTTACCACACCGTCCGATCGGCTGTCAGCCGGTCCGGCGCCCGCCTTCGCCCCGCCCCTTCGCCCCTTCGTCCCGCCCCTCCGTCCCGTCAGGCCAGCCGGTCGGTGCGGCCGTTCAGGAAGCCCTCCATCAGCTCCAGGTAGGGGGCGATCTCGATGCCCTGCTCGGCCAGCCACGCGTCCGAGTAGTACTTGTCGAGGTAGCGGTCGCCCGGGTCGCAGATCAGCGTGACGACGCTGCCGGTCCGGCCGGCGGCCCGCATCTCGGCGACGATCCGCAGCGCGCTCCACAGCCCGGTGCCGGTGGAGGCGCCGGCCTTCTTGTCGATCGCCTTCTCCAGCATCCGCATCGCGGCGATCGACGCGGCGTCCGGCACCTTCATCATCCGGTCGACGGCGCCCGGCACGAAGCTGGGCTCCATCCGGGGCCGTCCGATCCCCTCGATCCGGGAACCGGTCGCGCAGGTGGCGTCGGGGTCGGACTTGGTCCAGCCGTCGAAGAAGCAGGAGCTCTCCGGGTCGGCGACGCAGATCCGGGTGTCGAACTGCTGGTAGTGCACGTAGCGGGCGATGGTGGCGGAGGTGCCGCCGGTGCCCGCGGTGGCGACGATCCAGGCGGGTTCGGGGTGGGGCTCCAGCCGGAGCTGGGCGAAGATCGACTCGGCGATGTTGTTGTTGCCGCGCCAGTCGGTGGCCCGCTCCGCGTAGGTGAACTGGTCCATGTAGTGCCCGCCGGTCTCCTCGGCCAGCCGGGCGGAGACCTCGTAGACCTCGGCGGGGCGGTCGACCAGGTGGCAGCGGCCGCCGTGGAACTCGATCAGTTCGATCTTGGCGCGGCTGGTGCTGCGGGCCATCACCGCGACGAACGGGACACCGATCAGCTTGGCGAAGTACGCCTCGGAGACGGCCGTCGAGCCGCTGGAGGCCTCGATCACCGGCTTGCCGGGCCGGATCCAGCCGTTGCACAGCCCGTACAGGAAGAGCGAGCGGGCCAGCCGGTGCTTGAGGCTGCCCGTGGGGTGGGTGGACTCGTCCTTGAGGTACAGGTCGATCCCCCACTCCTCGGGCAGCGGGAAGCGCAGCAGGTGGGTGTCGGCCGAGCGGTTGGCGTCGGCCTGGACCTTGCGCACCGCCTCCTTCAGCCACGCCCGGTAGTCGCTGTCGGACCGGTCCACGTCCGTGGTCTGGACAACCATCGCGCGCTCTCCCTCGCCTCTGCCGCCTCGTGCGCCACTCGGCCACTCCCACGTAGTGTAACCATCAACTACGATAAGTAACATTAAGGAGGGATCCAGCTTCCGCTTATCCCGGGCCCGGGGAGCACTACTCGGCCGCGACCGCGCGCAGCACGTCCAGCCGCGCCGCCCTGGCCGCCGGCCGCAGGCCCGCGACCGCCCCCGCGACCAGCCCGGCCAGCAGCACCACCGTCAGCTGCGCCGGCGGGACGGCGAACGCCCCGGTGCCGGCCGCGTCCGAGGCCCGGACCAGCGCCCAGCCGAGGAAGACCCCGAGGCCCAGCCCGCCGACCGTCCCGAACGCCGCCACCAGCACCGACTCCCAGCGCACCATCGCCCGCAGCCCGCCCCTGGTCTGGCCGACGGCGCGCAGCAGCCCGAGTTCCCTGGTCCGCTCGTGCACCGCAAGGCCCAGGGTGTTGGCGATGCCCAGCAGCGCGATCAGCACCGCCAGCGCGAGCAGCGCGTAGACCACCGAGAGCATGGTGTCGACCCCGGCGGCGTTGCTGGCCGCGTACTCGTCCCTGGTCTGCACCCGCGGGCCGCCGTAGCCGTCCGCCGTGTGCTGCACGGCCGCCCGGCCGTCGGCGAGCGGGACGCCGGGGCGCAGGGCGACCGCGACCAGTCCCGCACTGTCCTGGACCCGGTGCGGGGCCCACGCCTGCGGGGTCATCAGGTAGTCACCGGCCACCCCGCCGCCGTCGAACAGCGCCCGGACGGTGAAGCGTTCGGTGGCGTCCGCGAAGGCCACGTCCACGGTGGAGCCGACCTGCCAGCCGTGGCCGGCCGCCTCCGGCCGGGAGACCGCCAGCCCGTCGGCGCCGAGCGCGGCGAGCGAGCCGTCCACCCGGCCCAGCCGCACCACCTGTTCCAGCCGGGCCGGGTCCGCGATGTCCAGGCTCCGGCCGTGGCCGTCGATCCGGGCCACCCCGCGGCCCAGTGCGACCGCCTGCCGGACCTCGGGCAGCCGGGTCAACGCGTCGGCCAGCGCGGGGCTCACCCCGCTGCCGCCGGCCCCGAACGAGGGCGCGGTGACCGCCAGGTCGCCCGCGAAGGAGCGGTCGACCTGGCGGTCCAGGGTGGCCCGGACCGAGGCGCCGAACACGGTGAACAGGGTGACCACCGCGACCCCCACCATCAGCGCGGTGGCGGTGGCGGCCGTCCGGCGCGGGTTGCGGGCCGCGTTGCGGCGGGCCAGCACGCCGCTGACCCCGCGCAGCCGGGCCACCGGCGCGCCCAGCACCCGGACGGCGAGCGCCGCGGCCACCGGGCCCAGCACCACCAGGCCGGCCGGCGTGGCCACCGCCCCGGCGGCCGTCAGCGCCACCGACGGGCCGCGGACCGCGCCGAACACGGTCAGCGCGACGCCGGCGGCGGTGAGCGCGGCCCCGGCCGACGCGCGGACCCGGGCCCGGCGTCCGGCGGCGGCGTCGTCGACCGCGGTGTCGCGCAGGGCGGCCAGCGGCGCCGTCCGGGCGGCCCGGACGGCCGGCAGCAGGGCGGACAGGACGGTGACGGCGGTACCGGTCACCAGCGGCAGGGCGACGGCCGCCGCACCGATCACCAGCCCGCCGGTGGGCAGGGCGAAGCCGAGCGCCGAGAACAGCGCCTTCAGCCCGGTGGCGATGCCGACCCCGCCGAGCAGTCCGGCCGCCGAGGCCAGTGCGCCGACCGCGAGCGCCTCCCCCAGGGTGGCGCCGAGCACCTGCCGGCGGCTCGCGCCGAGCGCCCGCAGCAGGGCGTTCTCCCTGGTCCGCTGGGCGACCACGATGGCGAAGGTGTTGTGGATGGTGAAGGTCGCCACCAGCAGCGCGATCCCGGCGAAGACCAGCAGCAGGGTGGTGAACAGGGTCAGGAACCGGCCCGACACCTGCGCGGTGCTCTCCTGCGACGCGGCCCGGCCGGTGACCACCTCCACCCCGGCGGGCAGCACCGGGCGCAGCCGCTCGGCGAGCTGTTCCTGCGTCAGGCCGTCGGCCCGGAGCCGGATGGCGCTCGCCTGGCCGGTGCCCTTGGGTGTCAGGTAGCGCTGGGCGTCGGCCAGGGTCAGCGCGGTGAAGGTGCTCGGGCCCATGCCGTCGGCGTCGGCGCCGAAGGTGGCCAGGCCGACGACGGTGACCGTGACCGGGTCCGGGGTGCGCAGCACCGTGGTGTCGCCGATCCGCAGGCCGCCGGCCGCGGCGGCGCCCCGGTTGAGCACCGCCTCGCCGGGTGCGGCGGGGGCGCGGCCCTCGGCCAGCCGGTACGGGTTCAGCCCGGCGTCGGTGAGCCAGTTGCCCGCCAGGGTGGGCGGCCCCTGCCCGCCCACCGGGCGCCCGTCCTTGCCGACCAGCTGTCCGCTGCCCTGGACGGACGGCTCGGCGGCCGCCACGCCCGGGACCTGCCGCAGCCGGTCGGCGAGCGCCGCGTCGACGGGGGCGCGGACCCCGCCGGGGGTGTTGGGTGCGTCCAGGACGTCGGCGCTGCGCACCACCGCGTCGGTGCCGCGGTTGGCGTCGGCGAAGAGGGTGTCGAAGTTGGCGCGCAGGGTGTCGCCGAGCACCATGGTGCCGGCCAGGAAGGCGACGCCGAGCAGGACGGCGAGGAAGGTGCCGGCCAGCCGGCGGCGGTGGGCGCGCAGCGAACGCAGCGCGAGCCTGCGGGTGGCGTTCACCGGCCCGCTCCCGGGTGGCGGACCGGCGTCGGGCCGGCTCCGGTGGCCGGGTCCCGGTCCGGGGTGCGGTCCGGGGTGCGGTCCGGGGTGCGGGACCGGCCGGTGCCGCGGTCCAGGTCCTTCATCCGGTCGAGCACCCGGTCGGCGGTCGGGGCGTCCATGGTGTCGACCAGGCGGCCGTCCGCGAGGAACAGCACCCGGTCGGCGTACCCGGCGGCGACCGGGTCGTGGGTGACCATCACCACGGTGCGGCCCATGGCGTCGACGGCGCGGCGCAGCAGGGCGAGCACCTCGGCGCCGGACCGGGAGTCCAGGTTGCCGGTGGGCTCGTCGGCGAACACCACCTCCGGGCGGCCGGCCAGCGCCCGGGCGACGGCGACGCGCTGCTGCTGGCCGCCGGACAGCTCGCTCGGGCGGTGCCGCAGCCGGTCGCCGAGGCCGACCACCTCGATCAGCTCGGCCAGCCACGGCCCGTCGGGGGCGGCGCCGGCCAGGTCGAGCGGCAGGGTGATGTTCTCCAGCACGGTCAGGGTGGGGACCAGGTTGAAGGCCTGGAAGACGAAGCCGATCCGTTCGCGGCGCAGCAGGGTCAGGCGCCGGTCGTCCAGCGCGCCGAGCTCGGTGCCGCCGAGGTGGACCCGGCCCTCGGTGAGGGTGTCCAGCCCCGCGGCGCAGTGCATCAGGGTCGACTTGCCGGACCCGGAGGAGCCCATGATCGCGGTGAACCGGGCGGCCGGGAACTCCACCGTCACCCCGTCCAGCGCCCGCACCCGGGTGTCGGCGGAGCCGTACTCCTTGACGGCCCCGGTGACCCGGGCGGCGGGCGCGGCCGGGGGCGCCGTCGTGGTGGCGGCCGTGGTGGCGGCCGGAGGCGGTGTGGTCACTTGGCGCCGCCGCGGTGGTGCTCCGTCAGGACGGCGCGCCGGGCCCGGTACTCGTCGGCGTCGATCTCGCCGTCGGCGTAGCGGCGGCCGAGCGCGGCCAGCGGTCCGTCGCCGCAGCCGCGGCGCCACCCGGCGCGGCGGGCGAGGGTCACCACCACCACGACGACGGCCAGCCAGAACAGCGGGACCAGCAGGATCCACGGGCCGGGCCAGTGCCCGTCGGCATCGGCAAGCAGGGTGTACATCGGGTCCATCTCCCTCGTCGGCTCTCGCAACCGCCCGGGCTCCCCGGGCCCTTCGAGCCTCCCGCCGCGGCCCGCCCCCGCGCGTCGTCCCGGCAGCGGCTCCCGCGCTACTCCCCCGGGAGTACCCGGCCCGCCGGATCGCGCCGAACACCTGCACGACCTCGCTGGATAGGGTGGTTCGCAGACCGCCAGCCACCGGAGGACCGCATGGGCACTGCCAGGATCGCCGTCGTCACCAGCGAGGTGGGCGTCGCGTACGACGCCGACCTGCCGCTGATCGTGGACGCGCTGCGCGCCGACGGGGCGGCCGCGGAGGCGGTCCCGTGGGACGCCGACCCCGGGGTGTGGGAGCGGTTCGACCTGGCGGTCGTCCGGTCCACCTGGGACTACGCGGAGCGCCTCGAGGAGTTCCTGGCCTGGGCCGACGCGACGGCCCGGGTCACCCGGCTGTGGAACCCGGCGCCGGTGGTGCGCTGGAACAGCGACAAGCGCTACCTGCGGGACCTCGCCTCCCGCGGGGTGCCGGTCGTGGCGACCCGGTTCGCGGAGCCCGGGGACCCGCTCCACGAGGCGGAGTTCGACCGGCCCGACGGCGTGGTGGTCAAGCCCGCCGTCTCCGCCGGGGCCCGCGACACCGCCCGCTACGAGCCGGGCCGGTCGGCGGACGCCCTGCGGCACGCCCGGATGCTGCTCGACCAGGGCCGTACCGCGATGGTCCAGCCGTACCTGCCGCTGGTGGCGGAGGGCGAGCGGGCGCTGGTCTTCGTCGCGGGCGCGTTCAGCCACGCGATCCGCAAGGGGCCGGTGCTGACCGAGCCGAACACCATCGACAACGACCGCGTCGCGCACCCCGGCGTCACCGCGTACCGCCCGACCGAGGCCGAGCTCCGTACCGCCCGCGCCGCGCTCGCGGCCGTACCGGCCGCCGGCGGGCTGCTGTTCGCCCGGGTCGACCTGGCGCTCGGGGCGGACCGCGAACCCCTGGTCATGGAGCTGGAGCTGATCGAGCCGAACCTGTTCCTCCAGGCCGACCCGCAGGGCCTGCGACGGCTCGCCGACGCGGTCGCCGCCGAGAGCCGCCGGACGTCGGCGTAGCACGCACCCGCGGCTCCCCCGGCCGGGCGCCGCGCGCTGGTCCGACGCGACGTCGCAGACCCGGCCTAGCCCAACCAGCCCGGCCGGACCAGGCCCGACTCGTAGGCGAGCACCACGAGTTGGGCGCGGTCCCGGGCGCCGAGCTTGACCATCGCGCGGCTGACGTGGGTCTTGGCGGTGAGCGGGCTGACCACCAGGCGGCGGGCGATGTCCTCGTTGGACAGGCCGAGGCCGACCAGTGCCAGCACCTCGCGCTCCCGGTCGGTCAGGACGTCGAGCGCGGGGCCGGCCGGTTCCTTGGAGCGGGCCGCGAACTCGCCGATCAGGCGGCGGGTGACGCCCGGCGAGAGCAGCGCGTCACCCGCGACGGCGACCCGGACCGCGCGCAGCAGGTCGGCCGGTTCGGTGTCCTTGACCAGGAAGCCGGCGGCCCCGGCCCGCAGCGCCTCGAAGACGTACTCGTCGAGCTCGAAGGTGGTCAGCACGACGACCCGGACGCCGGCCAGCGCCGGGTCGAGGCCGATCCGGCGGGTGGCCTCCAGGCCGTCCAGCCGGGGCATCCGGATGTCCATCAGGACGACGTCCGGCCGCAGCTCGGCGGTGAGCCGGACGGCCTGGTCGCCGTCGTCCGCCTCGCCGACCACGGTCAGGTCCGGCTGCGCCTCCAGCAGTGCCCGGAACCCGGCCCGCACCAGCAGTTGGTCGTCCGCCAGCAGGACCCGGATCACGACGGCCCGCCCTCGGCCGGGTACGGCAGCCGGGCCTCCACCCGGAATCCGCCGCCGGGCGCCGGCCCGGCGGTGAGGGTGCCGCCGAGGGCGGAGGCCCGCTCGCCCATCCCGACCAGGCCGGTTCCGGAGCCGTCGGCCCCGCCGGAGCGGGGGCCCGCGGCGGCGCCGGCCGGGCCCGGGTCCTCGATCCGGACCCGCAGGCCGTCGGGGAGGCGGTCCACGGTGACCTCGGCGGTGCGGGCGGCGGAGTGCCGCAGGACGTTGGTGAGCGCCTCCTGGACGATCCGGAAGGCGGCGAGGCCGAGGCCGGCCGGGATCTCCGGCCCGGCGCCGGTGGTGTGCACCGCGACGGCGAGTCCGGCGGACCGGGCCTGGTCGGCGAGTTCGTCGAGCCGGTCCAGTCCCGGGGCCGGGCCGCGCGGGGCGGAGTCGGCCGGGCCGCGCAGGGTGCCGAGCACCTGCCGGACCTCGCCGAGCGCCTCCTTGCTGGCGGCCTTGATGGTGACCAGGGCGCTGTGCGCCTGTTCCGGCCGGGTGTCCATGAGTTCCAGCGCGACGCCCGCCTGGACGTGGATCAGCGAGATGCTGTGGGCCAGGATGTCGTGCAACTCGCGGGCCATCCGCAGCCGTTCCTCGTCGACCCGGCGGCGTTCGGCCTGCTCGGCGGCGGCCCGGACGGCGGCGATCCGCTCCCGCCGGAAGCGCAGGATCTCCGAGACCGCGAGGACCAGCAGCAGCCAGGCGGCGACGCCCAGTTCCTGCCAGCCGTTGGGGGCGCCGGCGGGCGCGCGCAGCAGACCGGCCGGAAGGCCGTGCCCGATCAGCAGGTGGGCGGTGTAGAAGACGGCCGCGCAGGCCCAGACCACCCGGCGGTGGCCGAGCTGCACGCCGACGCAGAAGGCCACCACCATGCTCAGGAACACCGGTCCGTACGGGTAGCCCGCGACGACGTAGACCAGGGTGACGGCCGTGGTGGCGACGGCCACCGCCGCCGGGCGCCTGCGCCGTTCGACCAGCAGGGCGGGCCCGAGCAGGAGCAGCAGGTAGCCGAAGGCGTCGAGCGGGACGCGGTCCGGCTGGTGCCGGCCGGCGGCGGCCGAGCCGGCCACCTGGACGACGGCCGCCAGCACCGCCAGCGCGACCGGCCGGCCGGCCTTGGCGGCGCGTACCCACGGGGGCTGCCAGGGCGGCGTCGGATCGGTCATGCGACGAGGCTAGCCGCGCCGGTGGCCGCCGGTCGTCAGCCCGACGGGGTGGGCGCGGCTACTCCCCACGTAGTACGCGCGCCGCACGGGCGCCGCACGGGCGCCCTGCGCGCGGCGGCTCAGCCCTTGAGCAGCGCGGCGACGTCGGCGACGTCCGCCGCGGGCGGCACCTCGACGGTTCCGGCGCCCAGGTCGGTGTAGGTGACCACGGTGGCGCCGCTGGGCTTGGTGGCGTCGGTCTCCTTCTGCCGGATCAGCACGCCCTTGGCGTCGACCCAGAAGTCGAAGGTGATCTCGCTGCCGTCCTTGACCAGGGTGGCGAGGGTCTTCGCCTTGGTGTCCGGGTCCAGGCCCGGCGCGGCGTCGGCCAGGGCGGTGGCGGTGACGGTGGAGCGGTAGTGGACCGACTCGATGCCGTTCAGCGTCTCGTGGCCCCGGGACGACGGCAGGCCGCTGTTGGCCGCGACCGTCAGGACGAGGGTGGGGTCGAGGGTGATCATCATCGGCGGGAGCGAGTCGAAGATGTCGCTGCCGGGGACCTTGGCGGCCTGGGCCTTGCGGTCGAAGCTCATGAAGGTCTTGTTGTCGAAGTGGGCCCGGTCGGCGGCGGGCACGTCGAGGTAGATCACGTCGGTGGCGTAGCGGAACTTCGGGGAGTCCGGGCCGTCGGTGCCGTCCAGTTGGAGGGCGGGCGACCCGTTCCAGACCATCGCGCCGGCGCCGCGCTGGACGTTGTCGAGCGCGGCCCGGCCGCCGGTGACGGTCAGCTTGGCGCTGCCGGCCTGCTTCATCACCGCCGCCGAGGCGAGCAGGGCCGCCTTCGGGTCGGCCTCGGTGGCCGACGGGGAGGCGCTGGACGCGGCGGCGGAGGACGCGGCCGGGGCCTTCCCGTCGGAGCCGCCGGTGCAGGCGGTGAGCGCGCCGGTCAGCAGGGCGCAGACGGCGAGGGCGGGCGCGGCGTTGAGGATGCGCAAGGGTCCTTCTCGATCTCTGGTACGAACTCCGGTACGAACGGTGTGCCCGCGCACTATAGCCCCGGACAGTCCCTCGCCGTCCGGCCGCCCCCGCGCCGCCCGACGGCCCGTCAGCCCAGTTCCGGGCCCTGCCCCGGGTCCGAGGTGATGGCCACCGCGGTCCCGCTGACCCGGATCCGCGGGTCGCCGGGGCGCAGCTCCACCCGCAGGACGCCGGGGCGTCCGAGGTCCGCGCCCTGGTGCAGGGTCAGCTCGCCGTCCTCGACGCCGTCGAGTTCGCGCAGGTACGCGCCGAAGGCGGCGGCCGCGGCACCGGTCGCCGGGTCCTCGACCACGCCGCCGACCGGGAACGGGTCGCGGACGTGGAAGACCCGCCGGGACTCCCGGTGGACGAGCTGCAGGGTGGTCAGGTCGAGCCGGGTCATCAGCGCGGCCAGCCGTTCGAAGTCGTACGCCAGGTCGGCCAGCCGGGCCCGGGTGCCGGCCGCGAGCACCAGGTGCCGGGCGCCGGCGTAGGCGATCCGCGGCGGCAGCTGCGGGTCGAGTTCGTCCTCGCGCCAGCCGAGCGCGGCGAGGGCCTCGGCGAGGTCGTCGGCGGCGACGGGGTGGACCTGCGGTTCGACACTGGTCAGGGTCGCCGACAGCAGTCCGTGCGGGCCCTGCTCGACCAGGACCGGGACGGGGCCGGCCTTGGTCTCGAACAGGAACTCCCCGACGCCGGTGCGCTCCCCCAGGGCGACCGCGGCGGCCACCGTGGCGTGCCCGCAGAACGGCACCTCCGCCTTGGGGCTGAAGTAGCGCACGGCGAAGCTGCGCCCGCCGGCGGCCGCGGGGGCGAGGAAGGCGGTCTCGGAGTAGCCGAGTTCGGCGGCGAGGGCCAGCCGGGTGGTGTCGTCGAGGCCGGTGTCGTCGAGCACCACACCGGCCGGGTTGCCCCCGTCGGGGTCGGCGGTGAAGGCGGCGTAGCGGAGCAGTTCGGCGGCGGGAGAGTCGGTCATGCCGGGGCGAACACCGCCCGCCGCGCCGCGATTCCCGCCGCCCGCGCCGGCCGGCGGGCCACGAGATGCGGGGGCCGGGGCGAGGTGCTGGGATGGCGGGTACGGCTCTGCCCGACGGCCGGGCCGCGGCGCCGAAGCGGCGTACCGAGCGGAACGGAGCTGCCCGATGAGCCTCCCGCCTTTCGAGGACACCACCGACTTCGCCAACGCGGACCGCGGCTTCGTCGCCGCCCTCACCCCGGGGGTGGTCACGGCCGCCGACGGGCGGGTGGTGTGGGACGACGGTGTCTTCGCGTTCCTGCGGGCCGAGTGTCCCGGCACGGTGCACCCGAGTCTGTGGCGGCAGGCGCAGTTGTGCTCGCGGCAGGGGCTGTTCCGGGTGACCGAGGGCGTGTACCAGGTCCGGGGGCTCGACCTGTCGAACATGACGCTGGTCGAGGGCGGCCGCGGGGTGATCGTGATCGACCCGCTGGTGTCGGCCGAGACGGCGGCGGCGGCGCTGGCGCTGTACCGGGAGTACCGGGGCGAGCGGCCGGTGACCGGTCTGATCTACACCCATTCGCACGCGGACCACTTCGGCGGCGCCCGCGGGGTGCTGCCGGGCCGCGAGGCGGAGGGGGTGCCGGTGATCGCCCCGGCGGGGTTCCTGGCGCACGCGGTCAGCGAGAACGTGTACGCAGGCAACGCGATGACCCGGCGCGCGGTGTACATGTACGGCGACCGGCTGCCCCGCGACCCGGAAGGCCTGGTCGGCGCGGGCCTGGGCAGTGCGGTGTCGACCGGCACCATCACGCTGATCCCGCCGACCGTGGACGTCACCGCGACCGGGCAGGAGGAGACGGTCGACGGGGTGCGGATCGTCTTCCAGCTCACCCCGGGCACCGAGGCGCCGGCCGAGATGAACTTCCTCTTCCCGGACCTGCGGGCGCTGTGCCTGGCGGAGAACGTCACCCACACCATGCACAACATCCAGACGCTGCGCGGCGCGGTGGTCCGCGACGCGCGGATGTGGTCGCGGTACGTCGACGAGGCGATCGACCTCTTCCACGGGGCGTACGACGTGGGGTTCGCCTCGCACCACTGGCCGACCTGGGGCCACGACAACGTGGTGGAGCTGCTGACCGGCCAGCGCGACCTGTACGCGTACCTGCACGACCAGACGCTGCGGCTGCTGAACGACGGTCTGACGGCGGCCGAGATCGCCGAGGAGCTGCGGCTGCCGCCCGCGCTGGAGCACGCCTGGCACGCCCGCGGGTACTACGGGTCGGTGAGCCACAACGTCAAGGCGATCTACCACCGTTACCTGGGCTGGTTCGAGGGCAATCCGGCCCGGCTGTGGGAGCATCCGCCGACCGAGCTCGCCCGGCGCTACGTCGAGCTGGCGGGCGGGCGCGAGCAGGCGCTGGCGAAGGCCCGCGGCTACGTGGCGGCGGGCGACCTGCGGTTCGCGGCGACCGTCCTGGACCACCTGGTGTTCGCCGACCCGGCCGACCCGGCGGCCCGGGAGGAGCTGGCGGGGGTGTACGACCGGCTGGGCCGCGGCGCGGAGAACGGCCCGTGGCGCAACTTCTACCTGACGGCGGCGCTGGAGCTGCGCACCGGGGCGGGCGGCCAGGTGGTCGACACCACCAACCCCGAGATGGCGATGGCGCTGACCACCGAGCAGCTGATCGACTCGGTCGCGATCCGGGTCGACGGGCCGGCCGCCTGGGACGAGGACCTCACCGTCGACCTGGTGATGGCCGAGGAGGGGCGCCGGCACCGGCTGACCCTGGTCCACGGCGTGCTGACGCACCGCGCCGTCCCGCTCGGCACCGAGCCGCGGACGCCGGCCGGGCTGACCCTCACGCTCGGCAAGGCGCAGCTGCTGGCGCTGCTCGGCGGCGGGAGCCCGGAGGGCGTCGGGTCCGAGGGGGACCCGGACCTGTTCCGGCGGCTGCTCTCGGTGACCACCGAGCCCGACCGGCTGTTCGCCGTCGTCACACCGTGACGGGCGGGCCCGGCGGCGGCCGGGCTCCCCGGCCCGGGCGGGGTCAGCGGCCGGCGGTGGCCTGCGGGTCGTCCAGGTAGGGCTCCCAGGCCAGTTCGGCGGCGCCGACCAGGCCCGCGTGGTGGACCTGGGCGGGGACGATCGGGACCCGGCCGCTGCGGCCCCACAGGCAGCGGTCGGCGACCACGGTGGCCAGCCGGTCGGGGGCGCCCGCGAGCAGGTCGAGGTGGAGTCCGCTGAGCACGATCCGGTCCGGGTTGAGGATGTTCACCAGGCCCGCCAGGCCGAGTCCGAGGCGGTCGACGACGTGCTCGACGGCGGCCCGGGCGGCCGGGTTCTGGGCCGCGGCCCGGGCCAGGTCGCGGGCCTGGGCGAGGACCGGCCGGGCCGGGTCGGCGGTGCGGCCGGCGGCGGCGAGCAGCGCCTCGGGGTCGGTCTCGGCGTTGAGGCAGCCGCGGTTGCCGCAGGCGCACGGGCGGCCCTGCGGATCGACGGTCAGGTGGCCGACCTCCAGGGCGAGTCCGGCGCTGCCGGTGTGCAGCCGGCCGTCGATCACCAGGGCGCCGCCGACACCGCGGTGGCCGGAGGTGACCAGCAGCAGGTGGCGGGAGTCGCGGCCGGCGCCGTGGCGGTGCTCGGCGAGGGCGGCGAGGTTGGCGTCGTTGGCGACGGCGCTGGGCAGGTCCGGCAGGGCGCGCGGGCCGAAGTCGGCCCGCGCGACCTCGGCGGCGAACAGGTCGGCGACCGGGGTGCCGCTGGGCCAGGCGAAGTGCAGGGCGGCCAGCGCGGTGCCGTCCGGTTCGGTGACGGGGTTGGGCAGGGCGAGCGCGACGCCCAGGCAGCGCCGGTGGGAGTCGGCGGCGAGCCGGGCGCCGGTCTCGGCGACGGCGCGCAGCAGCCGGACCGGGTCGGTGGCGGCGGGGAGCGGGAGGTGGACGGGGTCGACCAGGCAGCCGGCCAGTCCGGCGAGCGAGACGCTCACGCCGTCCGCGTGGAGCTGGGCGGCGACCACCACGGGTCCGTTCGGGTCGACGGCGAGCCGGTGCGAGGGGCGGCCGCGGCCGCCGCCCGCCGGCCGGGAGTCGACGGTGATCAGGCCGAGCGCCTCGAGTTCGGCGGTGACGGCGCCGGCGGTGGCGCGGGTCACCTCCAGGCCGCCGGTCAGGGCGGAGCGGGTGGGGGCCTGTCCGGTGTGGACCAGCCGCAGCGCGGGGCCGAGCAGGGTGCGGCCGCGGTCCGGGGCGGGGCGGCGGCGGGCCTCGTGGGCGGAGGTCGGGCTTGTCGGTGAGTGCTGCACTCCCCTATTCTGACTTTGTGCCGCCAATAAACAAAACCTCCGTCCCGTCCTCGCCCCTCACTCACCCGGTCGGCCGCACCGGCGACACCCCCGACACGGCCGCCGACCGCACCCCCGGAGCCGGCCGCACCCCGGCGCAGCCGCCGGCCTGGTCCGCCGCCCGGCTCGCGCTCACCGCCTTCTTCGCCGTCGACGGCTTCCTGTTCGCCGCCTGGGTGGTCCGGATCCCGGACGTCAGGGCCCAGGTCGCAGCCTCGCACAGCGCACTCGGCCTGGCCCTGCTGTGCGTGTCGGCCGGCGCGGTGGCCACCATGCCGCTGGTCGGCCGGCTCTGCGTCCGGTACGGCAGCAGGCCCGTCACCGTCGCCTCGCTCACCCTGCTCGCGCTGGCCGTCCCGCTGCCCGCGCACACCCACTCGGTCGCCTCGCTCGGCGCCGTCCTGCTGCTGTTCGGCGCGGGCTACGGCGCCGCCAACGTCGCGATGAACAGCGCCGCCGTCGACCTGGTCGCCCAGCTCCGACGGCCCGTCATGCCCAGCTTCCACGCCGGGTACAGCCTCGGCGGCCTGCTCGGCGCGGCGGTCGGCGGCCTGCTGGCCGGCGTCCTCACCACCGCCTGGGCGCTCGCCCTCGGCGGCCTGCTCGGCCTCGCGGTGACCGCCGCCGCCGGCGCCGTCCTGCTGCGCACCCCGGCCGCAGCGCCGCCCGTCCCGCCGGCCGGCCGGTCCGCCGCCGCACCGGCCGCCACCGGGCGGCGCGGACTGCCGCACGCCCGGCTGCTGGTGCTGCTGCTCGGCCTGACCGCCCTGTGCACCGCGTACGGCGAGGGCGCGCTCGCCGACTGGGCCACCCTCCACCTGACCGACGACGTGCACGCGAGCGCCGGGCTGGCGGCCGCCGGGTACGCCACGTACGCGCTGGCGATGACGGCGGGGCGGGTGAGCGGCACCTGGCTGTCGGTGCGGCTCGGGCAGCGCCGGCTGATGCTGGCGGGCGGGCTGACCGCGGGCGCCGGCATGCTGCTCGCCGCGCTGGTGCCGTCCGTCCCGGCGGCGCTCGGCGGGTTCGTCCTGGTCGGCCTGGGACTGGCCAACCTGTTCCCGCTGGCCATCGCCCAGGCCGGTGCGGCGGGCGGCCCGCGAGGGGTGGCGACCGCCTCCACCCTGGGGTACGCGGGCATGCTGATCGGCCCGCCGGTGATCGGCTTCCTGGCCGACGCCAGCAGCCTGCCGACCGCGCTGACCACGGTCGCGGCGGCCGCCGTGCTGGCCGGGGTACTGGCCCTGGCCGTCGGCGGCGGCCGGCGCGGCACGTCCCTCCCGGGCACCCCCGGTGGCGCCGGTGACACGCTCCGCGACACACCGGCAGCCTGACGGGCGGAACGCCCCGGCCCGGGGAGGATGGATTTCGCCCGGTCCCGGCAGCAGGTGGCTGCGACGGGCCCGTGTGCGAAGCGCACGCGGTGGCAGCGAAGGAGATGCGCGTACCCATGGCTACTGGCACGGTGAAGTGGTTCAACGCCGACAAGGGCTTCGGTTTCATCCAGCAGGACGACGGCGGCCCGGACGTGTTCGTCCACTTCTCGGCCATCCAGACCACCGGCTTCAAGTCGCTGGAGGAGGGCAACCGGGTGGAGTACGACGTCACCCAGGGCCCGAAGGGGCCGCAGGCCGAGCAGGTCGTCACCATCGACTGACCCCGCCCGCCCCACGGCGGCGTCCCGTCCCGCGACCGCGCGGGGCGGGACGCCGCCGTTCCCGGGCCGTTCCCGGGCCGGCCCGCCGACGTGGCAGGATGCGGCCGAGGAGCACGGACAGGACGGACGGGGCAGATGGCGATCCAGGTACTGCGGGCACACGACCGGGCGGCCAGCCCCTGGCTGAACGGCGGCGGCGTCACCCGGGAGGTGGCCGGCTTCCCGGCCGGCGCCGCGCTGGCCGACTTCGCCTGGCGGGTGAGCCTCGCCGACGTCGCGCAGGGCGGCCCGTTCTCCCGCTTCGACGGCGTCGACCGGGTGATCACCGTTGTCGAGGGCGACGGCATGGCCCTGACCGTCGACGGCGCCGAACACCGGCTGGCCGCAACGTTCGAGCCGTTCGCCTTCCCCGGCGACGCCGCCACCGACTGCCGGCTGCTCGGCGGCCCGGTCGTCGACTTCAACGTGATGACCCGCCGCGGGCACGCCACCGCCCAGGTCGAGGTCACCGCCGAGGGGCGAGCCCTGCGGGTCCCGTCCGGGGCGGACCTGCTGCTGGTCTGCCTGGCCGGCGAAGCCCGGCTGGACCCGGACGGCACGGAGCCGGGCGGCGCGGAGCCGGACGGCGGGGAGCCGGGCAGCGGGGAGCCGGGCAGCGGGGAGCCGGGCGGCGTGCGGCTCGGCCGCTTCGACGCGGCGCTGCTGCCGGGCGGCGCCGGCGCCCTGCTGCGGGTCGACGGCACGGCCGCGCTGGTCACACTGACCCCGCCCGCGGCGGGCTGAGGCACCCGCACCCGCCGGGCGGCGGGACGCGGCGGGGCGGCCGGCCCGCGACGGGATCCGGCCGAGGACGAGATCGGGCCGGACGGCGGTGCACCGCGCCGGCCGCAGGAGGGGCGGTAGCGGTGCGGGTCCTGGTCACCGGGGCGTACGGGTTCGTCGGCACGGCCGTGGTGCGGCAGCTCGCCGCGGCCGGGCACGAGGTGTGGGCCTTCGGGCGGCGCGCCCAGGCACCGCCCGGGCTGCCCGTCGCCCGCAGCCTGCAGGGCGACATCCGCGACCGCGCGGCCCTGGCACCGGCCGTCGCCGGGGTCGACGGCGTCTGCCACCTCGCGGCGCTGACCCGCGGCCGCGAGTCGGTGGTCCGTCCCGAGGCGCACTGGGAGGTCAACCACGGCGGGATGGCCGCCCTGCTGGACGCGCTGGCCGGCCGCCCCGACCCGGTCCGGCTGGTCTTCGGGTCGACCGCGGCCGTGTACGGCGCGCCCGAGCGGCAGCCGATCACCGAGTCGACCCCGCCGGCGCCCGGCAACCCGTACGGCGCCTCCAAGCTCGCCGCCGAACAGCTGCTGCACGCCCGCGCCGCCGAGGGCGCCGTCCGGGCCGTGGTGCTGCGCTGCTTCAACGCGGCCGGCACCGGGGACGTCGACGAGGCCCGGATCATCCCCAAGGCGCTCGCCGTCGCCGCCGGCCACCACCCCCACCTGGAGCTCAACGGCGACGGCACCGTGGTCCGCGACTTCGTCCACGTCGACGACGTGGCCCGGGCCTACCTGCTGGCCCTCACCACGCCGGCGGCCGCGGGCCGCACCTACAACGTCGGCTCGACGCCCGCCGCCATGCTGGACATCATCGCCGCGGTGGAGCGGATCACCGGCCGCCCGGTGCCGGTGATCCACCGTCCGGCCCAGCCCGAGGCACCGCGGCTGGTCTCCGACACCGCCCTGATCCGGCGTGAACTCGGCTGGCACCCGGACCGCTCCGACCTGGACCGGCTGATCGCCGACGCCTGGCGTTCCGTACCCTGACCGGTGACGGGCCATCAGGTCGGGGATGCCGGTGGCCGTGACCCCAGGAGGACCAGTGCCCGAGCCCACCGGAAACCTGTACGACGCCGTCGGCGGGACCGCCGCGCTGCGGCGGCTCAGCAACACCTTCTACGGCCTGGTGCTGGCCGACCCGCTGCTCGCCCCGGTCTTCGCCGACTTCACCCCGACCCACATCGAGCACGTCGCGGTCTGGCTCGCCGAGGTCTTCGGCGGGCCCGACCGGTTCACCGCCGGCCTCGGCGGCCACCAGGCGCTGCTGCGCGCCCACCTCGGGCTCGCCATCACCGAGGAGCAGCGGCTCCGCTGGATGGAGCTGATGGCGGCCGCCGTGGAGCGGGAGCTCCCCGACGACGGCCTGCTGCGCCGGCGCGTCCTGGAGTACTTCGACTGGGGTACCCGGATCGCCCGCGAGGTCTCCGCCGAGCCGGTCGGGCAGGACCTCGGCGACCCCGGGCCCACCCCGCGCTGGGGCTGGGACGGCCTGCAGAAGTAGCGCCCGGAAGGCGGCCCGGCCCGGTGGCCGGGTCCGCCCGGTGGGCCCGGCTCCGCTCGGTGGCCCGGCTCGGCCTAGTGGCCCGGCTCCGCCTCCGGGATGTGCAGGTCCCAGCCGACCAGGGCGCGCAGCTGCTCGGCGGTGACCCCCTCAGGGAGCGGGCGGGGCGCGTCGTGGCGGATCGGCGGCTGCCAGCCCTCGGCGGGCGTCCAGGACCGGACCACCTTCGCCGGGGCGCCCGCCACCACGCTGTGGTCGGGGATCTCGCCCATCACCACCGCGTTGGCCGCGACCACCACGTTGCGGCCGATCCGGGCGCCCGGCAGGATCACGGCGCCGGTGCCGATCCAGGAGCCGGCGCCGATCTCCACCGGCTCGTTGCGCGGCCACTGCTTGCCGATCGGCAGCTCGGTGTCCCGGTACTCGTGCGCCTGGTCGGTGATGTAGACACCCGGGCCGGTCCACACGTTGTCGCCGAGGACGATCGACTGGTGGCCGACCAGGTGGCTGCCGCGGCCTATCACGCAGCCGCCGCCGATCCGCACGATCGGTTCCGGCCCGAGGTCCAACCCGGGCAGGAACCCGGCCGAGATGGTGACCCGCTCCCCGATGATGCAGAACGGCCCGATCGCGATCGACTGCTCGTTGAAGACCGTGCCGAGCGGGAACGCCAGTTTGCTGCCGTCACCGAGCTCCCCGAACCGGTACGGCCCCGGGTTGCGGTTGGAGACCGCCCCGGCCTCCTGCACCCAGCGCCACCCGCGGTGCACCAGCCGCCCGGCGGCGCGGCGGCCTCGGGAGCGGGCAGCGGTCAGGAGCGTACGGGTGATCGGCATGCCGCTACCGTATCGGCCGGCGGCCCGGCACCGGCCTGGCGAGGGATCAACATCACATCCGCCGGATGGCAGACTGCGCCGGTGGAGATCTCCGAGCACCTCGACGCCCTGCGCCGCGAAGGCGCCCTGCTGGCCGACGCGGCCGGCCGCACCGACCTGGACGCCCCGGTGCCGACCTGCCCCGGGTGGCGGCTGCGCGACCTGCTGCTGCACACCGGCCAGGTGCACCGCTGGGCCGCCGCGATCGTCCGCGACCGGGTACGGCAGCCACCGGACGAGGCCGCCACCCGGGCGGTCTGGGGTCCGGACCCGGACGACGGCGACCTGCTCGGCTGGTTCCGGGACGGACACGCCGCCCTGGTCGCCGAGCTCGAGCGGGCCCCGGCCGGCCTGGACTGCTGGAGTTTCCTGCCGGCGGGCTCGCCGCTGGCGTTCTGGGCCCGGCGGCAGGCCCACGAGACGGCCGTGCACCGGGTGGACGCCGAGTCCGCCGCCGGGCCCGCCGAACCGACCGCCACCGACCCGGCGTTCGCCGCGGACGGCCTGGCGGAGCTGCTGACCGGGTTCCTGGTCCGCCCCCGCGGCCGGCTGCGCAGCGAGCGGACCCGCACCCTGCGGGTGCGGGCCACCGACCTGCCGGTGTCCTGGCTGGTGACGATCGGCCGGGGCCCGGTCGAGGTCACCGCGGGCGAAGGGGCCGCCGGGGACGAAGGGGTCCCCGGGGGCGAAGGCGCCGGCCCGGCCGACTGCACCGTGAGCGGCCGCGCCCACGACCTCTACCTGCTGCTCTGGAACCGGCTGCCGGCCGACCGGGCCGAGGTGGCCGGGGACGCCTCGCTGCTCGACCTGTGGCGCGAGGGCTCCCCGATCCGCTGGGGCTGAGCGCCGGCCGCGGACCGCCCGGTGCCCGGACGGGTCACTGCGCCCACGGCGCCGGGCGGCGCTCCAGGAACGCCCGCATGCCCTGCTGCGCCTCCTCGGAGCCGAACAGCCGGGCGGACTGCGTCACCCGCTCCTCGCCGTCCCGCTCGAACGAGGCCACCTTGTCCGCGGTGACCAGGCGCTTCGACTCGGCGAGGCCCTGCGGCGAGCCGAGCCGGATCGCGTCCAGGACGGTCTTGAGCGCGGTCTGCGGGTCCTCGGCGGCCTCGGTGACCAGGCCGATCCGGGCGGCCTCCGCGGCCTGGAAGGTCTCGCCGGTCAGGTAGTACCGGGAGGCGGCCCGCGGCTCGAGCAGCGGGCGCAGCGGCAGCGAGATCACGGCGGGCGCCAGGCCGAGGCGCACCTCGGTGAAGGCGAAGGTCGACGCGGGCCCGGCGATCACCAGGTCGGCGGCGCCCAGCAGGCCGAGGCCGCCGGCCCGGACGTGCCCGTCCACCACGGCGATCACCGGCTTCGGGCAGTCGACGATGGCGCGCTGGAGGTCCACCAGCCCGCGCGGGCCGACCGTCGGGTCGGCGCCGGTGGCCTCCGACAGGTCGGCGCCCGCACAGAACACCTTGCCGGTGTGGCCGAGCACCACGGCCCGGACGGCGGGGTCGGCGGCGGCGTCCGCGAGGCCCTTCGCCAGCTCGGCCATCAGCCGGGTGGAGAGCGCGTTGCGGTTGTGCGGGGAGTCCAGCTCCAGGGTGGTGACGGCATCGGCGGTGGTGATGCGGACGAAGGGGACCTCGCGGGTCATCGCGGCTGCCTGCTTTCCGGCTGAGGGTGGGTCGGACGCTGGGCACTCTCGCACGAGGCACTCGCCCCGGGCCAGGGAGCCCCGGAAAACCGCTGGTCGGCGGCGGGTCGGGACCGGCAGGATCGGCCGGGTGACCGACCGACTCCTGCTGCTCGCGCCCCGGGTCAACGAGACCGGCCTGCAGCTGCTCACCGCCGCCCGCCGCCGGGGCCTGCGCGCCCACACCGCCACCCGCTGGGCGGTCCCCGAGGAGCTGCGCGGCCTGCGCCCGGCGCACCTGTACGGCGGGCCGCTGTTCGCGGACGCGGTGGGCGCGGAGCTCGGCATCGGCGCGCTGGAGGACCCGGCGGGCTGGCTCCCGTCGCTGCCGTACGGGCTGACCGGGCGCCGGGTCGCGCTCGGCACGCTGGCCGGGGCGCGGCGGTCGGCCGGGCCGGTGTTCGTCAAGCCGCCCGGCGACAAGCTGTTCGCGGCCCGGGTGTACGAGGACGGCGCCGGCCTGCCCGCGCCCGGCACCCTGCCGGAGGACCTGCCGGTGCTGGTCAGCGAGGTGGTGTCGTTCGAGCGGGAGTACCGGCTGTTCGTGCTGGACGGCGAGGTCCGGACCGGCAGCCGCTACCAGTCCCGCGGGCGGCTCGACGTCGTCCCGCTGGAGGACGACCCCGACCGGGCCGGGGTGCTGGCGTTCACCGCCGAGGTCCTGGCCTGCGGCGGCCTGCCGAGCGCGGTGGCGGTCGACGTCGGCCGGCTCGACTCCGGCCGCTGGGCGGTGGTCGAGGCCAACTCGGCCTGGGCCTCCGGCGGTTACGGCTGCGACCCGGACGCCGTCCTCGACGTGGTCCTGCGCGCCGCCGGCCCGGCCACCGACGTCCCCCCGGCCGACCGCCCCCACCTGCGGAACCTGCCCACGGTCGTCCGCTGACGGCGGGCCGTCCGGCGCCGGGCCGCCCGCGGGCCTCAGGCCGCGACGGCCGGGGTCCGGCGGTGTTCGGCCCAGCGGACGGTGGGGCCCATGGCGAGGGCGCCCGCCGCGAAGAGGGTGCCCAGGAGCAGCCAGCCGAGCAGTCCGTGGCCGATCAGCAGCCAGGTGACCAGGGCCGGTCCGAGCATCATCGCGGCGGCCTGGCCGGTGTTGAACACGCCCTGGTGGGCGCCGTGGGCGCCGTCGGCCGCCAGGTCGTAGCCGAGCGACCAGGTGCCGGCCTGGCCGAGCACCTCGCCCAGGGCCTGCAGCGCGACCCCCGCCACCACCAGCAGGGCGGCGGCGGCCGCGGGCAGCCCGTGGGCGAGCGCCAGCACCACGCAGGAGCAGGCCACCAGCAGGCCGCCGCGCCGGAAGGCGCGCGCCGCCGCGGAGGGCCGGTCGACGCTGCGGGTGGCGCGGACCTGGAGGGCGATCACCAGCACGGTGTTGACCAGCATCGAGCCGGCCACCATCGCCCGCGGCGCCTCGGTCTGCTGGACGACCCACAGCGGCACCCCGACCTCCAGCATCGCGAACTGCAGGGTGAGGACGCCGTTGAGGGCCGTGACGGCCAGGTACGGCAGGTTGCGCAGGGCCGGGTTGGGGCCGGTGCGCCCGGCCGGGCGGCCGTCCGCGGCGGCCCGGGGGCGGTCCGGGACCAGGACCGCGAACAGCACGGCGACCACGGCGAACGAGGCCGCGTCGGTGATCAGCGCGGCGAGGTAGGCACTGCGGGTGTCGGCCTCCAGGACGAGCGCGGCCAGGCAGGCCCCGAGGGCGATCCCGACGTTGGTGACCGAGCGCAGGTAGGCCCGGCAGGCGACCCGGTCGTCGGGCGGCAGCACGTCGGCGTAGAGGGCGGCGCGCACCGCGGTGGCACCGCGGTCGGCGGCGGCGGTCACGCAGGCGAGCGGGACGAACAGGGCGTAGCCGTGGATCAGCGTGTAGCCGGCGGTGCCGAGCGCCTGCACGCAGACCAGCACGATCAGCACCGGCCTGGCGCCCCAGCGGTCCGCGGCCCGGCCGGCGGGCACGCCCGCGAGGACCCCGCAGAGTCCGGCCGCGGTGAGGCCGAGGCCGACCTGCGCGGCGCCGAAACCGAGCATCCGGGTGAACCAGAGCACCCCGAGCGTCATCGACAGGCCGCTGCCGAGGGTGTTGACGAAGACGATCACGCTGAGCCGGCGGACCACGGGTTCGGGGTGCAGCAGGCGGGCGGGCAGGGTGAGGAGGCCGGCCGGGCCGGTGGTGCTGGTGCTCATGGCATGATCAGACCTCGGGGCGGGCAGCCGGGGTAATGATTTAGCCCCGGCCTGAAACCTGGGGGGCGTGTGCACCGGTTCCGGCTCGGTCTGGACGCGCTGGCCGCCGTCTCCTTCGCCTGCTCACCGCTGCAGGAGGCGGTGCTGAGCCTCCAGATGTGGACCCGGCCCGGGCGCCACCCCCACCAGCGGCCCTGGTTCGAGCCGATGCGGCCCGCCTTCGAGCGGCTGGACGGCACGCTGCTGCGGTCGCTGGTCGCCGACAACGGCTACGTACCGGACTTCCTGACCCCGCGTCCGGCGGTGCCGTTCCCGGACGTCCGGGCGGAGCTGGCCGAGGTACGGGCCCTGCCGCCCGGGGAACTGGCCGGGCAGCTGGCCCGGACGTTCGCACCGGGCCGCCGGCCGGTGCCCGCGCCGCTGGCCGCCGGCCTGGCCGACCCGGCGCGGCTGCTGGCGCGGATCGCCGACGCGCTGGAGGAGTACTGGGAGCGGTGCCTGCACCCCGTCTGGTGGCCGCAGGCCCGTTCGGTGCTGCACGCCGACCTCGTGCACCGCTCCCGGGTGCTGGCGGAGCGCGGCGCGGCGGCGGTCTTCCGCGACCTGGACGGCCGGCTGCACTGGGCGGAGGGGGTGCTGACGATCGGCCGGGGCTGCCGGCACGGCGACGTGGACGTCGAGGTGGGCCGGCGCGGCCTGGTGTTCCTGCCGACCTGCTTCGCCCGCGGCGCGATCAGCTCGATCAGCGACCGGCATCCGCCGGCCATCAGCTACCCGGCCCGCGGGCAGGCCACCCTGGGCGGTGCCGGGCGCCCGCCGGCCGCGCCGCAGGCCCTGGAGCAGCTGGTCGGCGGCCCGAAGGCGCGGCTGCTGGCGCTGCTGGCCGAGCCGTGCTCGACCACCGAGCTGGCCCGCCGGCTCGGCGTCACCCCGGGTGCGGTCAGCCAGCACCTCGCGGTGCTGTCGGCCACCCGGCTGGTGACCCGGGCCCGGCACGGCCGCACCGTGCTGTACGCGCGCAGCCCGCTCGGCGACCAGCTCTGCCGCTGACCGGCGCCGCCCCAGCAGATCTCCCAACTCCCTTGTGGTCTGGACCTGTTGACGGTCCGGCCCGGTCCACCTACAGTGCCAGTGGCTCCCCGGCACCCCTGTACGGATCCCCCACACCACACAGGGAGCACCGATGCTCGTCCGGTCGAGGCACCACGCCAGGGGCAGACTCCTGGCCCTGCTGGCTTCGCTCGTCCTTCCGCTCGCCCTGCTCGCCGCCACCCCCGCGCACGCGGCGGGGAAGCTCACCGCCGTCTTCACCAGCGCCGACAACGGCTCCTGGTGGAAGGGCACCTTCGTGGTGCACAACGACAACGCGACCGCCGTCACCGGCTGGACGCTGGAGTTCGACCTGCCCGCCGGGGTGACGATCAGCAGCAGCTACAACGGCACCGCGACGGTCGCCGGACGCCACGTCAGCGCCGTCAACGCCTACTACAACGGCACCGTGCAGCCGCACGCCACCACCGAGCCCTACAGCTTCTGGTTCGTGGCCACCGGCCCGATCACCGCCCCCGTCAACTGCCGGATCAACGGCGACAAGTGCGACGGCACCCAGGACGTGCCGCCCGGCGCGCCCGGCACCCCGCAGGTGACCGGCGCGACCGCGCACAGCCTCGCGCTGAGCTGGCCGGCGGCCGCGCCCGGCGACTTCCCGGTCGCCTCGTACGAGGTGCTGTCCGGCGCCACCGTGCTGGCCACCGCCCCGGGCACCACCGCGACCGTCACCGGGCTCACCCCGGCCACCGGCTACAGCCTGACCGTCCGCGCGAAGGACACCCGCGGCGGCACCGGCCCGGCGAGCGCCGCCGTCACCGCCCGGACCGTCGACCCCGCCACCGATCCCGTCCCGCCGACCGCGCCCGGCAGCCTGCGCGCCACGGCCGTCACCAGCTACGGCCTGACGCTGGCCTGGGACGCCGCCACCGACAACCAGGGGGTCGCCGCCTACGACCTGTACCAGGACGGCATCCGGGTGCAGACCGTGACCGGCACCACGGCGGCCGTCACCGGCCTGGCCCCGGCGACCGCCTACACCTTCACGGTGAAGGCCAGGGACGCCGCCGACAACGCCTCGCCCGCCTCCGCCGCCCTCACCGTCACCACCGGCGACCTGGCCGGTGCGGGGAAGTACACCCGGGTCGGCTACTTCACCCAGTGGGGCATCTACGGCCGCCAGTACTTCGTCAAGAACCTCGACACCTCGGGCAGCGCGGCCAAGCTCGACGTGATCAACTACGCCTTCGAGAACATCGACCCGGTCAACCTGACCTGCCTGGCCGGCGTCACCAAGGGCACCACGGCCGACCCGCAGGACCCGGACCAGGGCACCGGGGCCGGCGACGCGGACGCCGACTACGCCCGGCCGTTCAGCGCCGCCCAGTCGGTCGACGGCGTGGCCGACGACGGCTGGGGCCCGCTGCGCGGCAACCTCAACCAGCTGAAGAAGCTCAAGGCCAAGTACCCGAACCTCAAGGTGGTGGTCTCGCTCGGCGGCTGGACCTACTCCAAGTACTTCAGCGACGTGGCGGCCACCGAGGCCTCCCGGCAGAAGTTCGTCAAGTCCTGCGTGGACACCTGGATCAAGGGCGACCTGCCCGCGTACAACGGTGCCGGCGGGCCCGGCGTCGCGGCCGGGATCTTCGACGGCATCGACCTGGACTGGGAGTGGCCCGGCTCCCCCGACGGGCACCCCGGCAACCACTGGTCGGCGAACGACAAGGCCGGCCTGACCCTGCTGCTGGCCGAGTTCCGCAAGCAGCTGGACGCCCTCGGCGGCCCGCACCGGCTGCTCACCGCGTTCACCCCGGCCGACCCGGTCAAGATCGGCCAGGGCTGGGACCTGACGAAGATCTTCAAGTCCCTGGACGTGGCCAACATCCAGGGCTACGACTTCCACGGCGCCGGCAGCGACAACTCCTGGGAGCCGAACCGCACCGGCCACCAGGCCAATCTCCGGCCCGACGCCCAGGACCCGTACGGCTTCCACTTCAGCGTCGACGGCGCCGTGCAGACCTACCTGGGCGCGGGCGTCGACCCGCGCCGGCTGACCATCGGATTCCCGTTCTACGGCCGCGGCTGGCAGGGCGTCACCGACGGCGGCGCGAGCGGCGAGTGGCAGGCGGCCTCGGGCGCGGCGCCGGGCCAGTTCGCCGAGGAGGCGGGCACCCGCGGGTACGCCAACCTGCTGGCGAGCGTGCCGAACCTGACCGTCCACCACGACACCCAGTCGGTCTCCACCTACGGCTACACCGGCCCCGGCGGCCAGTGGTGGACCTTCGACGATCCGTGGTCGATCGGCCAGAAGACCGCCTACCTCAAGTCGAAGAACCTGCTCGGCGCGATGATCTGGGAGATGTCCGGCGACACCCCGTCGGGCACGCTGATCACCGCCCTCGACAGCGGCCTCAGGTGACCGCCGGGCTCAGCGGCCTCAGGTGACCGCCGGGTCCCGGGGCGGGCGGCGCACCGCGCCCGCCCCGGGACCCGTACGGCCGCCCGTACGGCTCAGCGGCCGGCGACGGCGGCCAGCTTGCGGGCCGCCCGGTGGTCGCGCATCACCTCGGCGAAGCTGGTGTGGCCCTGGGTCGCCCGGGCGAACGCCCGCCAGGCCGCCGCGACCAGGCAGACCGCCGCGTGGAAGACCTGCGGCCGGCGCTCGAAGGCCGCGAGCATCACCTTGCCGGCCCGCATCTCCACACCCAGCCCGGCCTTGATCGCGAACGCGTAGTTGAGCGCCTGCCGGCGCACGTCCGCCCCGCCGTCCGCCTCCGCCACCTTGACGGCCCACTCGCCGGCCAGCCGGCCCGAGCGCAGCGCGTACGAGATGCCCTCGCGGGTCCACGGCTCCAGCAGCCCGGCGGCGTCACCGGCCACCAGGACCCGGCCGCGGGACAGCGGCGAGTCCTCGGCCCGGCACCGGGTCAGGTGGCCCGACTCGACGCTCGGGGTGAAACCGGCCAGCCCGAGCCGGCGGATGTAGTCGGCCAGGTACTCCTTGGTCCGCTCGCCGTCGCCGCGCGCCGAGATCACCCCGACCGTCAGCGTGCCGGAGTCGGTCTTCGGGAACACCCAGCCGTACGAGCCGGGCAGCGGGCCCCAGTCCAGGTGGATCCGGCCCGCCCAGTGCCGGGAGACCGACTCGGGCACCGGGATCTCCGCCTCCAGACCGAGATCGATCTGGTCGAAGCTCACCCCGACGTGACGTCCGATCCGGCTCGCCGAACCGTCCGCGCCGACCACCGCCCGGGCCTCGACCCGGCGGCCGTCGGAGGTGGTGACGAAGACCGTGCCGCCGCCCTCGCCGTCCGGCTGCTCCACGCCGGTGACGGTGACGCCGGTGACCAGCACGGCACCGGCCTGCTCGGCGGACTGCGTCAGGCGCAGGTCGAACTCGTCCCGGTTGACCAGGCCGAACAGCATCCGCTTCGAGCGGCGGGTGCGGGTGTACCGGCCGTTCAGCGCGAAGGTGACGGCGTGGATGCGGTCCTGCAGCGGCAGCTTGAAGTCCGGCGGCAGGCTGTCCCGGGAGAAGCCGATGATGCCGCCGCCGCAGGTCTTGTAGCGGGGGTGCTCGGCCTTGTCGAGCAGCAGCACCCGGCGGCCCTGCGCGGCCGCGGCGTACGCGGCGGAGGAGCCGGCCGGGCCGGCGCCGACCACCACCACGTCCCACACGCCGCCCAGCGGATCGGGTCCGGCGGCGCCCGTTTCGGTGTCGGGGCCGCTGTCGGAGTCGGTGAAGTCCATCGGGTCCTGGCCAAGCGAGCTACCGGTATCAGTCACGTCGGCCAATGGTAGACGCCCCGGCTCCGGACGATCGCAGGTGGCGGCCCCAGCGGGCCCCGGGAGCCCGCCCGCTGACGCCGGTTAGGGCCGAGTCGGGACGCTTTGCCGGTCGAGGGTCGGCGTCCGGTGCGTGCTACCGGCGAGCCGGGCGTCACGTCGGACCGAAGGCCGCCTGACGCGGCGCCGAACGCCACCGGACGCCGCGGGGCCCCGCCGACGCCCCGCCCGGCCGCCGGACCCGCTCCCGTCCGGCACCACCCGTACCCGGCACCACCCGTACCCGGTACCACCCGGCCGCCGCAGGGCCGCTCGCCGCCGGCGCACCCGAACCGGCCGCAGGCCGCGCGCTCACGAGGCTCCCCGGTCCGCCGTCCGCACCGGTCCCACCGCCGTTCGCCACCCCCGGCCGGCCCCGGGACCGGCCCCGCGCAGCAGCGTCCGGGCGGCCAGCCCCACCGCCAGCCCGGCCCCGGCGCCGAAGCACAGCTCGTCGATCCGGCCGCCCCGGCGCCGCGCCAGCCGGTGCGCCGCCCCGACCGCTGCCGCCGCCCACGCCACCCTCCGCACCGCCGCCCGCTCGGCGGCCTCGGCCGCACGGGACACGGCGGACACGGCGGACACGGCGGTGGCCGGGCCGGCCCCCGCCGCCGCGTACCGCGCCAGCGCCGCCAGACCCGCCAGCGAACTCCCGTACTGGAGTGCCGTGTACAGCGGCACCCCGGCGACCCGCCGGTCCAGCACCGGCAGCAGCCGGACGCCCGCCCGGTCCCGGTGGGTGAAGGCGTCCCAGCCGAGGTGGCCGGCCGCCCCGATCGCCGCCGAGAGGGCGAACGGCCCCGGCCGGGGCGGACCGCCGCCCGCCGCGGCCGGGATCCAGCCGACCGGCAGCAGGGCGGCCACCGGCCCGCGCCACAGCAGGTGCCACCCGGCCGCCAGCGCCGCCGTCAGGGCGACGTCCACCGTCGGCGCGGCCCACCAACGGTGCGTCAGCCCGCCGTAGCGGTAGACCCCGGGCAGCAGCGATTCGGCGAAGAACGGCACGTCGGGCGCCATCGAGCCGGCCACCAGCGCCGAGGCCACCAGCGGGCCGCGCTCCCCGGCCCGGCGCAGCAGCACCAGCACCGCCGCCGGATGACTCAAGGTGAACGGCATGTGTCCATCCTCCCCGCCCCGCCGTCCGCCGCATCCGCTGTCGGTGCCGGTCGATACGCTGCGGGGATGACCTCCTACCACCGGCGGTACGCCGACGGCGAGCACGAGGCCGTCTGGGCGGAGCTGCGCGCGCTCGGGGCGGTCCCCGACGCACTGCGCGAGGACGTCGCCGCGGTCGCGGAGTCCACCATGCGGCGCGCCGACCGGCAGATCGGCCGGATCGAGGAGCAGCTTGCGGGGCTCGGCTTCGCCCCGGCCTGGCTGGTCCGGGAGCGGCCGACCGGCGGCTGCCTGGCCACGCTCGACCGGCTGACCGCCGAGATCGGGCGGCTGCCGGCGGCCTACGAGGCGGGGCTGCGGGTCCTCGGCGGGGTCTCCTTCGTGGGCGACTGCGCGGCCCTCGGTCTCGGCCACCGGCACCCGGCTCCGGCCGGCCCACGGGGGCACGCCGCGCCGCCCTACCCGGACCCGCTGTGGCTGCCGTCGGTGGAGTGTCTGCGCGAGGAGTGGGAGGAGTACCGCAAGGACGCCGGCGAGTACCCGGTCCTCCCTCCCGAGGACGGCTTCCACCAGGGCTTCCCCGACACCCCGCACCGGGCGGACGGGCCGCGCCGGGCCTACGTCAGCGGCGCCGGTTTCGACCTGGCGCTGCCGGACGACTGCGCGGACCCGGTCGTCGACGGGGTCGGCGGCCGGCCGGGGATCACGCTGGTCGGGTACCTGCGGACGTCGATCGCCTGGGGCGGCTTCCCCGGCTGGTCGTTCGCCGCCCCCGAGCGGGTGCCGCCCGCGCTGGCGGCGCTGCGGGCCCGGCCGGACTTCTGAGCCGGCGGGCACCCCGCGCAGCCGCGCCGCGCCCGTCCGCCCGGACCCCGCCGCGCACACCTGCGGGGCTCCCCGAGGCCCTCACCCGGCGGGCACCCCGACGGCCGCCGGGAGCCCGGCCTCCAGGTACCGCAGCCGCCCCTGGGCCCGGGCCTCCAGGGCACCGACCAGCCGGCGGTGCCGGTTGGGCGGCAGCAGGCGGGCGGCCTCGTCCGGGGTGACGAAGCGCCAGCCGCGCAGTTCGTCGCGGGGCAGCCGGATCCGGGCCCGGGCCTGCTCGTCCAGCCGTCCGCCGTCGAACATCAGCCGCAGGCCGCCCCGGCGGGGCCCGGTGCAGGGTTCCCAGTCGACGGCGAGCAGGCGCAGCGCGGCGGAGTCCAGGTGCAGGCCCAGCTCCTCCTCGGTCTCGCGCAGCGCAGCGTCGCTGGGCGCCTCCCCGCGTTCCACCACACCGCCGGGGAACTCCCAGGACGGCTTGTAGACCGGGTCGACCAGCAGTACCCGGCCCTGCTCGTCGAAGAAGAGCACGGCGGCGGCCACGGTGTCCCCGGTGGCGTCGTCGCTGCGCACGATGGGGCAGCGGGCGTCGCCGCCCTCGACCAGTTCGGCGAGCCGTTCGGCGGTCTGCCGGGGGGTCAGGCCGGAGGTGTCGAGCAGGTGGGCGTCGCGGGCGAGCCAGCGTCTGGCCTGGCGGTAGCGGGGCAGCTGTTCGAGCGAGCGGTCGCGGAGCCGCTCGGTCCGCCCGGGGTGGCCGGAGGGTTCGTCGCGCGCCCCGATGCGGTCCAGCAGGATCGTTTCCTCTGGGTCCAGCACGATGTGGTGCACCGCCAGGCCCCGGGTGGCCAGCGCACCGAAGATCTCGTCCCGGTAGTCCTCGCGCAGCAGGCTCATCGGCACCACCAGCGGGCCCGGGACCTCGGCGAGCAGGGCCGCCGCCACCTCCGGCACCAGCCGCCGCCAGGACGGCAGGTCCTGGATCTCGGAGACCGGTACGAACCGGTCGGCCGGCAGCACCCGCCGCAGACCGGCCCCGACCAGGGCGGGGTCGAACAGCAGGCTCCCGGGCAGGAGTTCCACCAGTTCCCGGCAGGCGCTGGTCTTGCCCGCCCCGTACGGACCATTGACCCAGACGATCACTGTCTCCCCTGTCGTCGGCCCCGCCCGGCGCGGCCGCGCCGGACGCCTGACGCCGCGCCGTCCGGCGGCCACGCCCACCCCAGGTGGTACCCGCGCCCGCCCGGTCCCCATGCCTGGGACCTGTCCGCCGCCGGTCCGCCGCCGCCGCGCGGGCGGCGCCGGGACCTCCCCCGCGCCCCTCGGAGCGCTCAGGTGCCGGTCTGGAGCAGCTGCTTCTTCAACACCTTGCCCAGGGCGTTGCGGGGCAGCTCGTCCACCAGCACCACCCGGCGCGGCCGCTTGTGGACGGAGAGCCGTTCGGCCACGAACGCCGTCAGCTGCTCCCCCGTCACCGGCCCGTCGGCGATCACGTACGCGACCACGGCCTGGCCGAGGTCGCTGTCGGGGGCCCCGACCACGGCCGCGTCCGCGACGGCCGGGTGGTCGCGCAGCGCCGCCTCCACCTCGCCCGCGCCGATCTTGTACCCGCCGCTCTTGATCAGGTCGACCGAGGCGCGGCCGACGATCCGGTGGAAGCCGTCGGGCCCGACCACCGCGACGTCGCCGGTCCGGAACCAGCCGTCGGCCGTCCAGGACTCGGCGTCGGCGTCCGGCCGGTTCAGGTAACCGGAGAACAGGGTCGGCCCGGCCACCTGCAGCTCGCCGACGCTCTCGCCGTCCGCGGGCAGCGGCTCGCCGTCCTCGCCGACCAGCCGGGTGCGCACCCCGTCCACCGGCAGGCCCACGCTGCCGGGGCGGCGTTCGCCGTCGGCCCGGGTGGAGACGGTGATCAGCGACTCGGTCATGCCGTAGCGCTCGACCGGGGCGTGCCCGGTGACCGCGGCCAGCTGCTCGAACACCGGCACCGGCAGCGGGGCGCTGCCGGAGACCAGCAGCCGGGCCCCGGCCAGCGCGCGTGCCGCGGTGTGGTCCGCCGCCACCCGGGACCACACCGTCGGCACGCCGAAGTACAGGCTGCCGCCCGCGCCGGCGTACGCCGCCGGCGTGGGCCGTCCGGTGTGCACCAGCCGGCTGCCCGTGCGCAGCGCGCCGAGCACCCCGAGCACCAGGCCGTGCACGTGGAACAGCGGCAGGCCGTGCACCAGGGTGTCCTCGGCGGTCCACCGCCAGGCCGCGGCCAGCGCGTCCAGATCGGCGGCGACCGCCGAACGCGGGATCAGCGCCCCCTTGGGCGGGCCGGTGGTGCCGGAGGTGTAGAGCACGAAGGCCGGACGGTCCCCGGCGGGCTCGGCGAAGGAGCCGCCCGAACGCGCCGTCAGGTCGACCGGCAGCGCCTCGATGTCCTGCCCGCCCTCGCCCGCCGCCGCGCCGTCCGCCCCCGAGCTGCCCGCCGCCTCGTCGCCCGCCGGCACGGCCAGCAGGGTCGCGCCGCAGTCGCGCAGGATGTGGCCGCGCTCCTTCGGCCCGGAGTCGGGCGCCAGCGGTACCACGGGCACCCCGGCGAGCAGCCCGCCGACGACCGCCACCACCGTCTCGGCGGCCGGCCGCGCCAGCACGGCCAGCGCGGGGGCACCGGCCACCCGCTGTGCCACCAGCGTGGCCGCCCCGAGCAGCTGCTCGCGCGACAGCGCCCGGCCGTCGACCACCAGTGCGTCCGCCGCGTCGCCGAAGCCGCCTTCAAGTGCCGTCAGCAGTCCCATGCCCGGGAGCCTACCGGCGCACCGGTGCCCCGCGCGGGCCGATCGCCCCCGCACTCCGGCGCACGCCCGGCCGGCCGCGGCGGCCTCGCTGCGGCGGCCTCCCCCGACCGGCCCGACGACCCCGCCCCGGCCGAGCGCCCGTCAGGCCGCCCGCCACGCCGCCCGTCAGGGTGCCGTCAGCACCGCCCGGAGCCGGCCGATGTCGCGCCGCCACAACTCGCCGTGCCCGGCGTCGTCCCAGAGCGCGGCCAGCTCGGAGTCCCCGGCGGTGACCCGGTCCAGCGCGCGGACGGCGAGCGGCCGCAGGTCGCCGGGCAGCTCCGGCAGCGCCTCCTTGGGCCCGTACGCGGAGCCCGACCCGGCGCCGGACCCGGCGCCGCCCGCCAGCCGCGCGGCGACCAGCGCGGCCGCGGCGACGGCCGGTGCGCCCTCATCGCCGTCCAGGTACCCCTCCGCGGTGGCCGCCGCCTCCAGGGCCGCCCGGAGCAGCCCCGCACGCTCCGCCTCGCCCGCCCGGTCGAGGCTGCCGCAGAAGTCCGCCGCGCTGTCGTTGTCGAAGGGTCCGAGATCCCAGGTTCCCATGCTGCTCTCCCACGTCCGGTGATCCACACGGTCCCGGTCCGCCCGGTCCGTCCGCATCGTGGCACGGCCGACCGACACTCCACCGCCGGTCCACCAGGCCCGGCGCCGACGCCGGGCACGCCGAAGGGCGCGGCCCCGGGATCCGGGTGCCGCGCCCTTCGGCGAGGTGCTCGGCGGTCAGCCCTTGCGGGACTTGACCTCACCGGTCAGCTGGGGCAGGACGGTGAACAGGTCACCGACCACGCCGTAGTCGACCAGCTCGAAGATCGGCGCCTCGGGGTCCTTGTTGATGGCGACGATGGTCTTCGAGGTCTGCATGCCGGCCCGGTGCTGGATCGCGCCGGAGATGCCCGCGGCGACGTACAGCTGCGGCGAGACCTGCTTGCCGGTCTGGCCGACCTGGTTGGTGTGCGGGTACCAGCCGGCGTCGACGGCGGCACGCGAGGCGCCGACGGCCGCGCCGAGCGCGTCCGCGAGCTCCTCGACCACGCCGAAGCCCTCCTTGGCGCCGACGCCGCGGCCGCCGGAGACCACGATCGCGGCCTCGGTCAGCTCCGGGCGGCCCGAGGACACCCGCGGGGTGCGCGCGGTGACCTTGGCGGCCTTGCCGGTGAACTCCACGGTGACGTTCTCGACCGCGCCGGCGGCCGGGGCGGCCTCGGGGCTGGTGGAGTTCGGCTTGACGGTGATGACCGGCGCGCCCTTGGTGACCTTGGACTTGACCTGGAACGAGGCCGCGAACACCGACTGGGTGGCGACCGGACCGCCGTCGCCGGCCTCCAGGTCGACGGCGTCGGTGATGATGCCCGAGCCGAGGCGGAGCGCGACCCGGGCCGCGATCTCCTTGCCCTCGCCCGAGGAGGTGACCAGCACCGCGGCGGCGTCGGCGGCCTTGGCGATCTGGGCCAGCGCGTCGACCTTCGGCACCACCAGCAGGTCGGCGAACTCGGCGCCGTCGGCGACGTACACCTTGGCCGCGCCGTACTCGCCGGCCTTGGCGGCGATCTCGGCGGCGGCGGAGCCGGCGCCCAGGACCACGGCCGAGGGCTCGCCGATCCGGCGGGCCAGGGTCAGCAGCTCGAGGGCCGGCTTGCGGACCGCGCCGTCGGCGTGGTCGACGAGAACGAGAATCTCACCCATTGCTCAATGTCTCCTGTATCTCCTGGCTGCCCGGCGCATCGTGCCCGGCAGCCACCACGTCCAACGGGTCAGATGAACTTCTGCTCGGCGAGGAAGGTGGCCAGCTGCTTGCCGCCCTCGCCCTCGTCCTTGACGACGGTGCCGGCGGTACGGACCGGGCGGGCCGTGACGGCCTCGACGGCGGTCCAGGAGCCGGCCAGGCCGACCTCGTCCGCCTCGATGTCCAGGTCGTCCAGGTCCAGCGACTGCACCGGCTTCTTCTTGGCGGCCATGATGCCCTTGAAGGACGGGTAGCGGGCCTCGCCGGACTGGTCGGTGACCGACACGACGGCGGGCAGCTCGGCCTCGACCTGCTCGGTGGCGGCGTCGCCGTCACGGCGGCCCTTGACCACGCCGCCCTCGACCGAGACCTCGGAGAGCAGGGTGACCTGGGGCAGGCCCAGGCGCTCGGCCAGCAGCGCCGGCAGCACGCCCATGGTGCCGTCGGTGGAGGCCATGCCGCAGACCACGAGGTCGTAGCCGACCTTGTCCAGGGCCTTGGCGATGATGGCGGAGGTGCCGATCACGTCGGTGCCGTGGATGTCGTCGTCGTTGACGTGGACGGCCTTGTCGGCACCCATGGACAGGGCCTTGCGCAGGGCGTCCTTGGCGTCGTCCGGGCCGACCGTCAGGACGGTGACCTCGGCGTCGCCGGAGGCCTCGGCGATGCGGAGCGCCTGCTCCACGCCGTACTCGTCCAGCTCCGAAAGGAGGCCGTCCACGCCCTCCCGGTCGGTGGTGGTGTCGTCCGCGAAGCGACGGTCACCGGTCGCGTCGGGCACGTACTTCACACAGACAACGATCCTCAAGCTCACGGCCTGTCTCCTGTACTGGTCTCGTCCGGCGGCTGCGGCTGTGCAATGGGCGGAGCTGACGCTTCCAGGCCCACGCGGGCTGCGTCTTCCTGAGCCCGTCCGGAACTTCCTGGCAGCATACTCGCCAGTAGCTTAGCCGTCACTACTGGCCAGTAGCTTAGCGCTGCCCGGACCCCGGCCGACCGCCCCGCACCCCGCCCGACCCCGGATGCGACGCCCGGACGGAAGGGGGACGGAACGGCTGCACTGCCGTCTTCGCCCCATCCTGCCCCAGTGCGGCCCGCATACCACCTGACTGGGCGGCAGATGGGCTGTGAGATTGAAGGTCTTGACAGGCAGCGGGCTGACGACCGCTCCGCCGCGCCCCCCGCCGACCACCGCGGCGGCACGCCCGACCGGACCTCAGACCGCCTCGCCCAGCGCCGCGATCACGTCCGCCCGCCGGGGCTGCCCGGCTGCCCGCCGCACCACCCGGCCCCCGGCGTCCAGCACCAGCACGGTCGGCGTCCGCAGGATCTCCAGCCGCCGGACCAGCTCCAGCCGCTCCTCGGCGTCCAGCTCCAGGTGCGCCACGCCGTCCACCATCGCGGCCACCTCGGCCAGCACCCGGCGGGTCGCCCGGCACGGCTGGCAGAACGCCGTCGAGAACTGCACCAGCGTCGCCCGCTCCCCCAGCTCCGCCCCCAGGTCCGCGGCCGACAGCCGCACCACCCCGTCCTTCGCCCGCACCCGCAGCCTCCCGTCCCGCGCGGCCCGCCACAGCCCGAAGACGCTCGCCAGTACGAGCACCGCCGCGCACACCACCCATCCGGTCACCGCCCCAGTGTGCGCCACGGCCGGGGGCGACCGGGCGGGCAGGGCCCTCGCCCCGGCGGCCGCGGGCCCCGTACGATCACCGGGTGGACTCCCTCCCCGCCCGGACGACCCGGCTGACCAGCCGCCGCGTGGTCGACCTGTGCCGGGCCACCGCCTCCCGCTGTCGCTGACCCCGCTCCGCCGTCAGCCGCCGCCGGTCCGGCCGGCCGCCCCCACCTCGCAGTACCCCGGAGTCCCGCATGCAGATCGACCCGCGCGGGCCGCGTTTCGCCGCCGCGCTCACCAGCCTCCTGCTCGCCGCCGCCCTGATCACCGGCAGCGGCCCCCTGCTCGCCGCCCAGACCGCCGTGTTCGCCGTCGGCGCCCTGGCCGGCCTGGCGTACTCGCCCTACGGCCTGCTCTACCGCCACCTGCTGCGGCCCCGGCTCGGCCCGCCGCGCGAGCTCGAGGACGCCCGGCCGCCGCGCTTCGCCCAAGGCGTCGGCCTGGTCTTCACCCTCGTCGGCACCACCGGGTACCTCACCGGCGCCGACCTGCTCGGCCAGGTCGCCACCGCCCTCGCGCTCGCCGCCGCCTTCCTCAACGCCGCCTTCGGCTACTGCCTGGGCTGCGAGCTCTACCTGCTGACCCGCCGCGGCCGCGACCGCCTCACCACCCGGCGGGCCGCCGCCGGGTGAGCGCGACCCGACGCACCAGGTGAGACACAGGTCTCAGGGCTGCCGGGAACCCCGCGGCAAATCCCGGCAGCCGGACCCGCTCAGGTGACAGCGGGCACCCCTTCGAGGGATCATCTCCGAGTAACACACCCGTGGCCGCTGCCGCGTGCCGCGTCTCGGACGGCCCCGACCTGCGCCCCGGGTACCACCTGACCGGGCACCAGCCCGTGGGAAGTAGGGCTGACGTGGCAGAGTTCGTGTACCCGCCGGTGATCCGCGCCGCGCTCACCTGCTTCCGCGCGCTGGACGTGCGGATCAGCATCGTGGGCGCCGAGAACATCCCCGCCACCGGCGGGGCGGTGCTGGTGAGCAACCACATCAGCTACCTGGACTTCCTCTTCGCCGGACTCGGCGCCTTCAAGGGCGGCAAGCGCAAGACCCGCTTCATGGCCAAGGACGACGTCTTCAAGCACCCCGTCTCCGGCCCCCTGATGCGCGGCATGAAGCACATCCCGGTGGACCGCGCCGACGGCCAGCCCGCCTACGAGGCCGCCGTCAAGGCCCTGCGCGACGGCGAGGTGGTCGGCGTCTTCCCCGAGGCCACCATCAGCCGCTCGTTCACCCTGAAGAAGTTCAAGACCGGCGCCGCCCGGATGGCCGCCGACTCCGGCGCCCCGCTGCTCCCGGTGATCCTCTGGGGCACCCAGCAGCTGTGGACCAAGGGCCGCCCGAAGACCCTCACCAAGCGCCACGTCCCGGTCACCATCATGATCGGCGAACCGATCGAGCTGACCGCCCAGGACAAGCCCGTGATGGTCACCCGCCGCCTGCGCGCCGCGATGACCGAGATGCTCGACCGCGCCCAGCGCGAGTACCCCGGCAAGCCCGCCGGCCCCGACGACACCTGGTGGCTCCCCGCCCACCTCGGCGGTACCGCGCCCACCCTGGAGGTCGCCGAGGCCGAGGACGAGGCGGAGAACGCCGAGAAGGCCGCCCGCCGCGCCCAGCGCTGATCCGCCGCGGATCCCGCCCCGGGGGCCGGGCCGCGTTCCCCCGGGCCGCGTTCCCCCGGGCGGCTCAGCGCGCCGGGCGCCACATCGTCGTCACCACGTGCCCGGTGGCGGTGGTGATACGGCCCCGGGCGGTGAAACCGACGCTCTCGTACCGCGCCAGGTTGGCCGGGTTGGACGACTCCAGGTAGGCGGGGGCCCCGAGCGCGTCCACCCGCTCGAGGCCCTGGGCGAGCAGCCCCATCCCCAGGCCCTTGCCGCGGTGGGCGGTGTGGGTGCCGAGCAAGGTCAGGTAGAAGTGCGGCTCGGCCGGATGCGCCTCCTCCAGCTGGGCGCCGATCTCCATGACCGCCCGGGCCACCGCCGGCCCGGCCTGTTCCGTCAGCAGCCCCTCCAGGCCGTCCTCCTCCTCGGGCGTCAGCTCGGTCCCGCCCGGCGGGATCCACACCGACACCGCCTCCACCCCCGGCGTCACCAGCGTCCACGGGTAGCGCTGCGCGGAGGCCAGGTAGACCCGCCACATCGCCGCCGCCTGCCCGGCCCGCCGCCGCACCTCGGGGAAGGCCGGGCCCCACAGCGGATCGTCGAAGAAGGCGGTGGTCAGGGTCTCGACGGCGGCCCCGAGGTCCGCGGGTCCCGCCACCCGGGCCGGGCCGGGCTGCTGTCCGGTGGTCATCCGCCCACCCTAGGCCGGAGTGCGGGATCCGGTCCGCCCGCCACACGGGCCCCGCACCGGCCTAGGCTGGACGACCATGACGACGAGCGACTCCCTCGCGACCGGCCAGCGTTCCCTCGGCGACCCGTCCGTCCGCTACCCGCTGTGGCCGCCCCTCACCACCGGCTGCCCGGCCACCGCCACCGAGCAGCTCGCCTACCCGGTCGAGGTCGACTACGCCTACGACCGGGTGGACCCCGCACTCTTCGACCGCGCCGCACCCGTCCCGCCCGGCCTCGACCGCTGGGCACCGCTGCTCCCCCCGCTGCACGCCCCGGGCCTCGGCGAGGGCCGTACCCCGCTGGTGCAGATCGGTCCCGGACTGTACGTCAAGGACGAGTCCCGCAACCCGACCTGGAGCCACAAGGACCGGCTGAACCGCGTCACGGTCAGCGCCGCACTCGGCGCGGGCGCACCCGGCATCGTCGCCGCCTCCTCCGGCAACCACGGCGCCTCCGCCGCCGCGTACGCCGCCCGGGCCGGACTGCCGTGCGTGGTGCTCGCCTCGGCGACCATGCCCGGCGCCGTCGCATCCTTCCTGCACTCCTACGGCGCGGTCGTCCTCCCGGTCGACGAGGCGGCCCGCTGGCCGCTGATGCGCCGGATCGTCGAGCGGACCGGCTTCCACCCCGTCAGCAACACCACCGTCACCCACACCGGCCACGGCTTCGGCCCCGAGGGCTACAAGACCGTCGCGTACGAGATCTACCTCGACCTGGGGGTCCCGGACGCCGTGTTCGTCCCGACCGGCTACGGCGAGCTGCTGTTCGGCGTCTGGAAGGGCTTCACCGAGCTGCGGCGACTCGGCCTCACCGACCGTCTGCCGCGGATCTTCTCCTGCGAGCCGGCCAGTGCCGGTCCCCTGGCCGCCGCCGTCCGGGCCGGCCGTCCCGCCGCCCGCGTCGGGACCGGCCCGACCGACGCCTACGCCATCTCCTGCGAGGTCGGCGGCTTCCGCGGGGTCCTCGCCCTCGAACGGGACGCGGAGCGCGCGCTGCTCGTCGACGACCGCCAACTGCGGGCCGCACAGGGCGAACTGGCCCGCCAGGGCCTGTGGGTGGAACTGTCCGCCGCCGCCGGGCTCGCCGGCTTCACCGCGCTCGGGGGTACCGCGGCCGTCGACGGCGTCACGGTGTGCGTCACCACCTCCAGCGGCTTCAAGGACCGCGGTGTCGGCAACCACCCCGTCGCACCGGTCGACGCCACCTGGTCCGCCGTCGAGGCCCGGCTCGCCGCGGCCGGCATCACGGTCTGACCGGGCCGGGACCTCCGGGCATCCGGCCGTCGGGCGCCTGGGGCGCGCTTCCGCCAACCGGGCCGGTTGAGGTAGACCTGACACGGCTTCAGCCGCTCCGCGGCCCACTCCGAGCAGGGAGTCCCGTCACCATGTCCGAGATCACGCACCGCATCGTCCGATCCAGCAGCGGCCTCCGGATGCGCGTCGCCGAAGCCGGCGAAGGCCCCCTCGTCCTGTTGCTGCACGGCTTCCCGGAGAGCTGGTACTCCTGGCGCCACCAGCTCACCGCGCTCGCCGACGCCGGGTACCACGCCGTCGCCCCCGACCAGCGCGGCTACGGCGCGACCGGCGGCCCGGACGCCGTCGACCAGTACAGCATCCTGCACCTGGCCGGCGACGCCCTCGGCCTGCTCCCCGCCCTCGGCGCCGAACGGGCCGTCGTGGTCGGCCACGACTGGGGCGCCCCGGTCGCCTGGCACACCGCACTGCTCCGCCCGGACCTGGTCCGCGGCGTGGTCGGGCTGTCCGTACCGCCGTTCCCGCGCGCCGACAAGCTCCCCACCGCCACCCTGCGCCACCTGATCGGCGACGCCTACTACATGCTCTACTTCCAGCAGCCCGGCCCCGCCGAGGCGGAACTGGCCCACGACCTGCCGACCACCTTCCGCCGGATGTTCGCCGGTCACGCGCGGCTCGGCGACAGCGGTCTGCCACTGGTCCCCGAAGGCGGCGGCTTCCTCGACCTCTTCGAGGACCCGGCCGAGCTCCCGGACTGGCTGACCGAGGCCGACATCGACTTCTACACCGCCGAGTACACCGCCCACGGCTTCGCCCGCCCGCTCAACTGGTACCGCAACCTCGACCGGAACTGGGAGCTCACCTCCGCCTGGCACGGCGCCCGGATCGAAACCCCCGCCCTGCTGATCGCCGGCGAACGCGACCTGGTCGTCGCCGCCCCGCACGCCCGGGACGCCCTCGACGGACTCCACCACCACGTCCCCCGGCTCCAGGAGATCCTCTGGCTCCCGGGCACCGGCCACTGGACCCAGCAGGAACGCCCCAAGGAGGTCAGCGAGGCCCTGATCCAATTCGTCCAGGGGCTCGACGACTGACAACTCCGCCGGACATCGGTCCGGAAATGCGAGAAGCCCCTCCGGGACACCCGGAGGGGCTTCTACTGAAAAATTGTTCGGCGGCGTCCTACTCTCCCACAGGGTCCCCCCTGCAGTACCATCGGCGCTATGAGGCTTAGCTTCCGGGTTCGGAATGTAACCGGGCGTTTCCCTCACGCTATGACCACCGAAACACTATGAAACTGTCAACCGCACCACACCACATGACCTGCGGTGTGGGGTCGTTGTTTCAGAACAACACAGTGGACGCGAGCAACTGAGGACAAG